>CAMYMO010000101.1 GCA_947259425.1 uncultured Ectothiorhodospiraceae bacterium
ACTGAGTATCTGAAATGGCCACCGCTAAATTTTCTTCTACCATGTATTCGACATCATCTTTACAGAATAAAAGCGTGGATCTGATGCTTGAGTCAGGCAGTGGGTAGTTCCCATCTCGTGAAAATGTCGATATTTTTGCTTTGTAACCTACGCCATAGCCTTGATACTCACCTGCTAAAGCATTTCTGACTACCTTGTTAAAATATTGAATGTCATAGTATGATTCGTTCTCGACTGGATTCACATCGGTTACGATATGAGCCCTCATCTCAACACGACCTCTTAGACCTGTAAAAAATGATCCATAAAAAGGCCATTGCCAAAACAGCAGTTCATAATAGGATGGAATATTCTCTTTGTTTTCAAGTTCGAGATTTTCCCAAACATTTAAACGACTTAAATCATATGAACTTTCCGGGTGTATGTCTTTAAAAAATGAATCTTTAAATCCAGACGGTGGGGTATACAGGCTTAAAGTTGTCCCGCTCAAATCAATATTTGTTACAGATGGAGATAAATTAGTGTGATCGGGTCTTGGCGTGCATGGAAAATATTGTTTGAATAATTTAAAAGAAGTATAAAACATTGTGCTTAAACATGTCCTTAATTTTGGGTTAGAGAATATTATTCTCTGACCCCACAAAAAATTCGTAGTAATGAAAATTTTGTCCAGTCCACATACTGTTCATTTGACCAGCCACATTCGATGGTTAACTGTTCCCAATGACTTATCGAGAGCATTGCCATAAACATATCCGTGGCTTCTTTTGTTGACCATCCTTCCGTTAACTTACCTTCTTTATCGAGTGCTTCAATGGTGTTCTGACAGACATCACGTAAACAATTCATACTGTTGTTCCAGGCGGCGGCCATGTCCTCATCCGTATCACGCGTCATCAACATGGCTTTCGCTAATCCATAGATCTCCGGTATGTAATTACCCCAAACTTCGACACAGGCATTAAGCAACTCCGTGCCGGAGGTGGCTTTGTTGAGTTGCGTAAGCCGCTCATCGAGACCTTTAACCTCATCCACATAATTCATGGTTGCGATCATCAGCTCTGTTCTTGAGGTGAAGTGGAGATAAACCGCCTGGCGTGAAATGCCCGCCTCTTTGGCAATGTCGCTCATCTTCACGCCCTGGCCCTGGTGCGCTTCCAGCAGTCGCCAGCTGGCTTGCAGGATTTTTGTTTTTGTATCGATTTCTTCACTTGACATAGTGTAAAGCGTATCCTAAGCTTTACAGTATGTCAATTGACACTATGTCAAGTAACTAACTGTAAGGAGAATATTATGAAACTCATCATTTTTGGAGCAACCGGCAGTGTCGGTAAACAGGTTGTAAATCAGGCACTTAATAAAGGTCACCAGGTTACTGCCTTTGTACGCGATGCCGCAAAAGTGGCGGTTGAGCATAAAAATCTACATATCGCGACCGGCAATGCGATGGATGCCACCTCGGTAGAGAACGCGATTCAAGGCCATGATGCGGTACTGGTTTCCATTGGCGCAGGCCGCAAAGGCACGGTTCGCTCAGAAGCGACCCGCCACATCATTACGGCGATGAAAAAGCTGGGTATTCGCCGTTTAATCTGCCAGTCCACTCTTGGAGTCGGCAACAGCCGCGGCAACCTGAATGTACTGTGGAAATACATCATGTTTGGGCTGCTTTTGCGCCAGGCCTATGCCGACCATGTTCGACAAGAAGCCCATGTGAAGAAAAGCGGGTTAGACTGGACGATCGTTAGACCAGGGGCCTTTGTTGACGGCGAGCTAACCGGTGATTATCGTCACGGCTTTTCCGGATCGGACAAAACAACAAAGCTTAAAATCTCGCGCAGCGATGTGGCAGACTTTATGTTGAAACAATTGTTTGATCCCAGGTATCTACACAAAACGCCAGGGCTGTCTTACTGAATGTGACATTAACAAATAACGGAGAATACAATGACAACGACATCAACAAATATAGACACAGACATCCGCACCCTTGCTGAACAATTTGAGTCGGTCTTCAAACAAGGTAATGCTGCGCGCATCGCCGATTTCTATAGTGATAACGGAATGCTGTTGCCCGCAGGATCTGATTTTATTCAGGGAAGAACCGCGATAAAAACATATTGGCAACAAGCCATTGATATGGGCATCAAAAACATCAAGCTCGAGCTCGTCGAACTAGAACAACATGACAACACGGCCATCGAGATAAGTAAGTACACACTTAGCGACGAGGATGACCAGATCATCGATCAAGGAAAAGGGATGGTGATCTGGAAATGTGAAGCAGGCCATTGGAAGATGCACCGTGATATATGGAATAGCAGCATAGAGCAGTGAAAGGTAACTCGGGTCAGAGAATAATTTCTCTGACCCGAGCGGCGACCTCATGACGACTTCCGCCGCCCCCACCAACTCGCTAATAACAATCTACTAATCGTTATGCCAGATGCCTGGAACCAGAGTTACGTAACTAGAACCAGCCGTGCTGGTTCAGGAAGTACTTGATCATCATAACTTGTGATAAGTTCTTTGTGTTCCTGATGAACCTCGAAGAAGTTCTTTGCGAAAGACGATAAGTAGCACGGACTAACAGGAATGGTGATAGGCAGACAACCCTGCTTACCACCACCTGGTTCTATTTCCCTGTATAGTTTGTCGCGATGTAATGACCATCCAAACTATAAAAGATATACAGGTTTTGCTTGGCTTTATCTTTTATTTCCTTGTTGCTGAACATCACGACCCACTCTTCCTGTTTGCCAAAGGTTTTCTTCTCGACACTGGTTGGCTCTAGTGATTTCCAGCTTTCATCAATCTTTCCTTTCTTTATAAGCTGAGTTAGCTTGTGTTTGGCTTTACTTGCCGCCTTTTTTTCGCTGATTGCGCCGTGAGAATGTCCATGGCTGTGCCCATGCTCCTCATGACCTTGACTGCCTCCGTGTTCGTGACCGGAACCGGCAGTGACCGGACCGGCAAAAACCATCGCGCTAACCAGGGTGAGACTTGTTAATAACGTTTTCATAATAACTCCTTAATTCTATAAATTAATAATTAATCAATTGATTCGTGGGTATGGCCTTGCTCTTGACCATGGCCTGACTGACTTTCTGGTGCTTGCTGTTCCATGAGACGCAGGTGCTCGTGATAATGATTATCCGCGCTAAAACCAAACTCATCGGGATCGGTCACATGGTTATAGCCATGCATCTGCATCACAAACAAATAAAAACCGGCAATAATCAGAAACGTATTAGATATTTTACTAAACGGAATGAAGGTCTGACTCTTCCGCCAACCGGCTAATACGAGCAACATCACCGTTAACGCGGCAATCTGTCCTAATTCAATGCCGACATTAAATGAAATAATATTCATTAATAAATGATCTTCACTCAATGGTAGCTGTTGTAATCGCGTCGATAACCCCAAACCGTGGATTAAACCTAATGCGATAATCATGAACATCAGGTTTGGAGCCTTAATGCCCCAGTATTTTTTAAAACCATCCAGGTTAGCAAAAGCAATATAGACCACACTTAAGGCAATCACCGCATCAATCAGAAAGTAATTGACCTGTAAACCGGTAAAGGTGGCATAGATTAATGTCGCACTATGACCCAGGGTAAAGGCGGTAATGTACTTAACAATGTCCCGAAACCGGGTCAGGAAAAAGATAATGCCAAACACAAATAACAGATGGTCATAACCCGATAACATATGGGTCGCACCAATCCACAAATAATGAAGATTACCGCCATCGACAATGGACTGCTTTTCGGCCTCAGACATACCATGAGCAAAGACCTGGCTTGCCATCATCCACAACAATAACATCATCACCAACAGCACGGCACCAACCGTACGCTGTTTATGATTTATATTTAAATTAGAAAGCATAAATACCTCAACAATATACTATTCACGACGCACACTACGCCTTGAAAATGAAACGAAAAAAATAAAACCTAACAAGAAAAGTTAAGCAAGTTGAGGCGGCGCGCGTTGACCCGGTGGTTGAAGCTCAAGATAACCTTGATAGGAATCAATCCGATCAGGTAGATAAATAGGGTGTGCTGATGAACGATGGGAATCCGGAATATAAAAAGCAAAAATAGGCAGCGAAGACTTGGTTAGCTGTTCGGCAACGGAACAGGTACAGTTATAATCCAGTTCTAATACAGCGTTATCACCCGAGTGGTGATTATTCTCTGCCACATCAATGGCATTAAGATGATGACTGGCAACTTGATGGGCGTGCCTTTCAAGGGCATGCTCATGCTGACGGTCGCCATGGGAATGTTGATGGCCTAAATGAATATGCGAGCTCGACCACTGCAGCAAAAGAAAGGCCGTGATCAGCAAATATGAAAAAAACTTGGTTAAATCAATTGAACGCATACATCATCTATACAAATTTTTCGGGTCTATAATTAACATAAAGTTGCTATAATGACTAGCCACGACTTGGCACTATTCCATAATAACGTTCCCACCTGAATCAATCCTGAACCATTATTTGCTTTTTAGAGTTTAACCCCAAACTGATTCAGTACAAAGACCATCACTGCGTAACAACCCATGGTCACAAAAATAGCCAGGCCCATACTCAGGTAAAAATTGATTCCCTGTCTTAAGAATAATGGCAAGGTGATGAACAGGGCTAATGACGGCAATACCAACCAGAAGACACTGCTAGCCAGCACGCTCACCTTTTCAACCTCTTTGGTATCCACATATAACCAAATCATGGCCAGAACCGAGACCAGTGGAATTGAGGCAAGTAATGCAGCCAGGAATGAACTGCGCCGGGCAATTTCAGAGATCAACACAACCAAGATAGTCGTCACTGCAATCTTAATGATGTAATACGTCATTCGCTACTATTCCATCTACTATTCCGGGTCGGACCACACTAAGTCGTTATTATAATAAAAAATTATTTCAAAACCAGTTGTCTTATTAACCTTAGAATACCAGTTTTACTATCAATATACTGCTTCTAAGAATATTAATATAAGTAGAGATTCTTTAGACGCACCATTTTATATACGACAACACCTGTTTAAACCATATTGATGGCTGGAAATTGAGATTTCTTATTTGAATACAACAGGCTACCGTGGCCCAATTTGAATCGCGATTCGCACGAAAGTGATAACGCCCAAACGGAAAATAAGTTGGCGATGAATTCTAGGGGCATATGCATTGAAGTATAAGTTTATACTGTGCCCCCATTTTAGGTTAAGAAGTTTTAATGTCTGGTAATGGCATTGTTTGCTTAGCTTGTTCGAGTGGGACGGGTTTTGCTAATCCATAGCCCTGGCCATAGTCTATTCCTAGCGTACGAAGTCTTTCGGCGATCTCCTGACTTTCAACAAATTCTGCAATCGTCTTAATATTCATCAGATGGCCGATATTATTAATCGACTCGACCATGGCCAGGTCAATCGGATCTTCAAGCATGTCCTGCACAAATGTGCCATCGATCTTAAGATAATCCACGGGCAAGTTCTTTAAGTATCCAAACGAACTAAGGCCACTACCAAAATCATCCAGTGCAAATTTACAACCTTTTTCTTTCAGGTTTGAGATAAATTGAATTGCCTGAGGAAAATTAGTAATAGCTGCTGTTTCGGTAATTTCAAAACAGATCTTATTCGTAGTGATTGCATACTTGTCCATTTCCTGAATTACAAAACTTAAAAAGTCATCATCGCCTAATGTCTGACCTGATATATTTAACGAGAAAAAATTAATCTTATTTTCAATATCATTCGCAATCGCTTGAAATGCATGGCTGATAACCCAGCGATCTATTGCGGCCATTAAGTTATATCGTTCTGCTGCAGGTATAAATGCCATAGGTGAAATAATTTTGTCATCATCGTCCAGCATTCGAAGTAGAATTTCAAAGCGTTTTTCACCATTATGGTCAGGTAACAAAGGGACGATAGATTGCTGATAGAGTACAAAACGGTCTTGCTCAAGAGCATGATTAAGCCGTGTCACCCACTCCATTTCACCCTGACGTAGTGATAACGCCTCGTCATCCTCCTGAAACACATGTAATCGATTTCCACCAATATCTTTTGCAGCATAACAGGCAATATCTGCTGCACTCATAATGGAACTCATCGTCTTAGCAGGTGAAGTTATCGGGACAAGACCTATGCTTATTCCAATTGTGAAGACTTTTCCCTGCCATACAAAACGAAAGTCATGCACAGCATCACGAATTTGATTCGCGATCCGTTTTGCTCTATCAATGGGGCATGACGCCAACAGGATACCAAACTCATCCCCGCCTAATCTTGCGACAGTATCTACATCACGCACATGTGCCTTTAACAAGGTTGCTACCTGTTTCAATAGTACATCGCCTGCAACGTGGCCGCAGGTATCATTTACAACTTTGAATTGGTCAAGGTCAATATATAAAAAAGCGTGATGGTGCTCAGGACCGACTGCCGAATCAACAAGCGAGCTAAGCTCACTTTCGAATTTATGGCGATTTGCCAGATGCGTTAAAGCATCATGCGAAGCCTGCCAGGTCATCTCCTGTGCCATTTTACGAGCATGGGTCACGTCATGAAACACAATGACAACACCTTTAATATCACCTTCTCTATCCCGGATGGGGGCTGCCGAATCTTCAATAGCGCGCTGACTGCCATCACGCGCTATCAACACCGTATGGTTAGCTAGTCCAACTGTAATGCCTTCATATAAGACACGCCTAACTATTTCGGTCGAGGGTTGACCTGTTTCTTCATTAATAACATTAAACACTTTAGTCAGTGTTTGACCAATAGCCGATTCGTTACTCCATTGGGTTAGCTCTTCCGCTATTGGATTCATGTATGTGATGAAACCATGGTTATCAGTGCTAATAACTGCGTCCCCTATGGATTTCAGCGTTATTTGAATTCGTTCTTTTTGGTTATATAGATCATCTTCTGTCTGTTTTTGTTTGATTAAAATCTTATTCACAGAGAAAAATGTTTTTCGAATGATTACCGCAACAAATATCAACATAAATAATATCATAAGCACTGATATGATTAAGTTGTCACGCTCTTGCGCTTCTTTCTTCATAAATAATTTATTATTTGCAATAACATGAAGGCGCACAAGTTGTTCAACCGTCAGTAATAATGAATCTAAATCTGATAATATTTCTGCCTTTTCTTTTTTGATTAATTCTGGATTGTAATTATCACTGGGTAGAATGACCTGAAGTTTTTCATATAGTTGATCCATTAAACTAGGAAATTCAGGAGATTGAAACTCTTTTTGAAGGTTGGCTACCTGATCATAACTTTGGTAAATAACATAAATTGATTGGTTAAAGTTAGACGTTGTGAGTGAATTCTGCCTATTATTTTTGGCCACAATTTCGTTTCTAATTAGTAAGATTTCTTTGCTTATTTCATCCAGATGATGAATTGAAGCATAATGATATTCGGTCGTTTGTCTAGACACTTCTTTTTGTTGATAAGATTGCCACAATATAACTGATACCAATGCAGCGCTAAGCATTAAAATAAGAATAACCAGTGTTCGAATATAATTAATTATCATCTTTGAAACAACTACGCAGTAAACTAATTAATGGTCTGAATGAGAGTCGACCAACCCAAGTTCATGACTAATATCATGAAGCTGTTGGAAGTTTTTGATCGATGCAGGTAAGAACCCATTAGCATCTAATCCATTTAACACCTTAGCATCTTGAGGATTAGTTGGTGAAAGAGACAAAAATGCATTTTGAATTTTTTGATGCACCGATACATCAAATCCTGCGCGCAATGCCCAGACATAATTTGCATATGGTGGTGTTTCCTTAAGGATTCTTACTTCATTTTTTGTAATTCGTTTATCCTTGAGCATCTTGTCAAAAATCTTTGAATTGGTAACACCGATATCCACCTTACCATCCCGCACCCAATAAACAGTCTTATCATGCGCACCTGAGTACTCGACCTTACCAAAATAATTTTCAGGCACAATCTCTTCCATTTTTAAAAAATATCGCGGCATCAGATGACCAGAGGTGGATAGCTTAGAACCAAAGCTAAAGCTTTTTGTTGAAAAAGCATTAATACTATCCGATGGATTATCGGCCTTAACTATAAAGTAACTGGTGAATCGAGTATCGACATCACGCATGACAAGGGGCACGGCATGATAATCATCATGCGCTTTAATAAAGGTAAAGCCCCCAAAATACGCGAGATCGACTCTACCCTCTGATAATTTATTAACAAGATCCTGATAATTGTCTGGAATGATTAAGCTATAGCTAACACCTAATTCTTTTGTCAGGTGTTCAAATAAAGGAGTATATCGTATTAATAGTTCCGCTTTGCTCTCGTCTGGCAATATGCCTACTTTCAGAACCTCAGGCATTTCCTCGTTATCGGTACGCTCTGAACAACCCCAAATTATGAAAAACGTCGCTATGAATAACAATACACGCATTAACTGCATATTATTTCCTGACTATTTACATAAAAGATAAAATCAAATCTAAAATTACCACAATATCAATAAGTTATTACTTTACTATTTTAGTAGAGTTTGAGTATAGCAGCTAAGTTAAGCAAAACCCGGGCGGGGAGGAATTAGACGGAGTAGTATCCTGGGTCGGACCACGCTAAGTCATTATAATCATAAACAATTTTTTCAAAAACAGACGTACTATTAGCCTTAGAAGACCTATTTTACCATCAATATATTGCTTCTAAGAACATTCGTCTAAGAGGTAGAGATACCATAAACGCACCATTTTATGCACGAAAACACCTCCTATTTAGCTAATTGATAGCGGTTCCATTCTGTTAAGGCTATGTCGCTACGGAGATAACCACGTGCAGGAGCCGCAGGTCCTCGCGCAACACAACGCAATGCCAATTGTGTCATACCCGATTTAGAATTGTTGGCAGATCTGGAAGGGGGTAACGACACACTGGGTAAAACCATTCGCATATCACCATCAACGATATAACCCATGGCGGGCGCGACCTTATGCGGTAAGTGTTGTTGTCCCGCCGCACGCCAGAACTGATAGCGTTCGGCCTCGGTGGGCAGGGCCCAATATCCGACAGGTTTATATTCAAGACATAACGCCTTGCCTGCCTCCAAGGCTCCCAGCGGATTATCTGTCGTCAACATCTGTGGTTCACTCCAGATCAATCCACTGTGATTATCCAACCAGGCAACAGTACCACTTGGCAATGTAACCGTTGACCAGTCTCCGGCCAGCGCCGCAACACGCTCGTACTGGATAGCGCCAGCGAAACGTGCCTCAAGTTCTTGAAGAAAATGCTGGTCTTTACGTGCCACCGACTTTTCTTCAACCCGCTGCCACAGATCGACAAGTTCATCATACATTGTCGCACCTAAAAACGTAAAACCACCATGAATTGGAATGGGCCAGATAACGACTAGTAAGGCAGAGCAAAATAAACCGGCCAACACCCCGAGCAAAGGATGACGACGCCTAACCCAGCGATACACAAGCACACCACAAGCCAAGATAATGAGCAGTGCGACCAGATAAAAGACGATAAAGATAGTGTTCATTCAACTTAATAATAGATGACAGAACATCATTGTTGCAAAGAATAGAAAATTTTGTTCTCTGACTCCGCTATTTCCTCCGCACCCAACAACTCGCTATGGCTCTAAGGCTGGCTTCTGGGTCGGACCACGCTAAGTCGTTATTAAATTTAAAAATTATTTCAAAATTAGACGTATTATTAACCTTAGCATGCCTGTTTTACTATCAATAGGCTGCTTCTAAGAATTTTAATATTAAGTAGAGATTTCTTAGATGCACTACTTCATGCACGAAAACATACCTTTAAGCCATATTGATGGCTGGTAATTTAGAATTTCTTATTTCATTACAACAGGTTATCGTGGTCCGACCCTATTCATTTATGAATAAAAATTGGGTTCAGAAAGAAAGTCATGTAGTGTATATATTTAGAAACTATTCCTCTCTGACCTGGTATTTCTAATACATATAATATTAACTTAAAAGGTGGCTACATAAACTCGCGAAAAAGAAAACAAGAGGGAAATGCAAACGAGGAATCCGTTACCTGATTTAAATACCAAATGAATACTGTTTTTAGTTTCGGTTTTGTAAGAATATTAATATAAGTAATATTTTTTCAAAAAATATTTAATATTTAATAAATATTCCACCAGATATAAGCAATATAATCCCACCGATTAACCAGGCAAAAAACAATGATCGATACCGCCTAACAAGCTTATATTCAAAATGCGTACTAATAATAAACGGTAACCAGTTATGCGGTGGTTTGGTTATACGTTCCAGTTTATCAGTTAGTTGTCCATATCGATGTTCTTTATTTGCTCGTACTGTAATGACATCATCTGTTTTTGAAGCAGGATGCAAGGTATCCATCCACCCCAGCACATATATAGATTCGTCTACACCTATCCAGCTTACTTCATGTTTTTCTCCATCTTGATATTCATCATATTCCCGCTTTGCATGAACTTCCGCATGGATAGGATCGATAGCGCATCTCCCTGTGTGATCTTCAATATAAAAACGATTATGTGACTCTTTTATTTCTGATTTTGAATATTGATTGTCACTATATTCATCTGTTTTCACATATCGATACCAAACGCAGGGGATATTTTTACGCGGCACCATCAGAACCTGGTTTTCAAGTGGCAGTGTCTTACCTTTTAACTCCACCATTCCCTGTGATGAACTAGCAACATTCGATCTTGGTGTATCCTCTATAATTCTTACTAACTTTAAATATTTAATGGCACGCCAGAATAACCAGATAGATACCACCAGAAAGAGGTAACCTGCTATTAATTTTTCCATAAATAATTATACCCAATGCTTGCCGTCAAACACATCAAACTTAAGAAAAATTAAATCAACACCACCCCCAGATGGTATAAATGAGCTGGATGTTAAATTATTTAGCTAAGCGCTGCATTGGATCTTGCTTGTAGTACTGCTTTAAACATGCATAGATTTCAGGATAATAATTTTGTATTAGCTTAGGTCGCTCAAAGAACACTTCGCTTAACACTGCGAAAAATTCAGCAGGTGAAGTAGCAGCGTAACAATCAATCCCGAACTGTTTACCCTGCTCACATTTAATTTGAAAATCTTCAAAGCCGGCATTAAACACCTTTACCCAGGCATCACGATCCATTTCTTTATGTAATGGTGGAAAACCATTTGCCACACCGTTTTGCATATCCAGCTTATGCGCAAACTCATGAATAACCAGATTATGTCCATCAATTTCACCACCCTGTATTGCAGCATCCCACGACAACACAACAGGCCCCCGCTGCCAGGCCTCCCCGCTCAACCGATCCTGCACGTGATGCTGAACACCGCTTTCATCCGTAACCACTCGTTGTGAAATAAAACCAGAGGGATAAACAATGACCGAATGCCAGTTTCGATAACAATCCAGGTCCAATTTTAAAATCAGCAAACAGGCCTGTAGTGCAATAATAATCGCCATTCCTCTCGTCACAACCAGATCGTGCGCGCCTTCAAACGCCTTGCGGTGCATTAACAGGATCGTCAGTTCACGTAAGCAGTGTTGCTCGTGGGTCGTTAAACCCTGTAGCAAAGGTAAAGCTCTGAAAGCTTGCTGCCACTGTTCTTCAGTGACCGTGGACTTGTGAATAATGCGGCTATCCAGCCAATTTTTGATAAGGGTGAACATAATGATATTTTTGAGTTAGCTCATTGTCCTTATTCTATAGGTATAACGGGTCGGACCACGCTAAGTCGTTATTATAATAAAAAATTACTTCAAAATCAGAGATCTTATTAATCTTAGAATACCGGTTTTACTATTAATATACGCCTTCTAAGAACATTAATATAATTAGAAATTCCTTAGACAGCCCACTTTATGCACGAAAGCACCTGTTTAAACCATATTGATGGGTGGAAATTTAAAATACCTTATTTCATTACAACAGGTTACCGTGGTCCGACCCAATTCACCATACCTGGTTGGAGCCCACAGGTTAAAGTTAAATCCCCTCCGTCCCTTTTTTTTAAAGTCTAAGCATTTTAAATAACTCCAAAACGAACGAGTATAGACCAGATAAGTACTGGGATTAGAATGACCGAGACGAGTACGGCAAGTAAGGTAAACTTGTGCGATCGAGTTGTGATAAACTCTCTTGCCATCGTCGTGATCACAAATGGATGATTGGTCAGTTTTGGCTTTGTTAAACAATCTATTTCATATACGGGTATTTCGTTACTCCTCATATCTTTAACCAGTTTTTGGGCGAGCTTTATAGCGCGCTCCCACTCCTTTATCTCAACTTCACCATCATTGTTTGCGTCAAAATGCTTCTTAATAAAATCTGGATCATTTTTCCATTCAAGTAATAACTTCCTTACCTCAGATGACTCTCTAGCATAGTCTGTATTATTTTTGATTGTTCTAAAATCACCTATCGCATAAGCTTCATCGCCTTTTTCAATGCGCCACTCCGTAATCTTATAACGTTTTCGCCTATGTTCGTTTCCGGCTAGTGCTTCTTCAGTAAATGAATCTTCAATCTGATCGCTATACCAAACGTCCTGACGCCAGGCATGGATTTCGTCCGCACCTTTCGGTTCGATAAAACAGGCCCCACTTTGATCACTTAAACAAAACATAATATGACTCGATTGCCTTTGATATGAATTAGAATCTCCTCTTTTTTCTCTAATTTCATATCGATACCAGACACACGGTTTCTTGCTGAAATAAGCCTTGATCGGACCATAGGGACCATAATCAGCTACCGCTGAAATCGCCACATAGCCCTGGGCACAGGCTGCAATATTGGGTGTTATTGGAGTGTCTTCTAAAATTCGTCGCCACTTATAGTAATAGCGAATCATAGACAGACCTGGAAGACTAAAGAGTGCGATAAAACCCCAGAACCAATAAAAACCAAATGTATCCATTTCTAACAAAAATTGGGTAAACGCTGACTGATCAATATTTTCCATATATTCTGATACCCGGGTCGAATCACGCTAAGTCGTTATTATAATAAAGAATTATTTCAAAACTAGATAGCTTATTAACCTTAGAATACCTGTTTTACTATCAATAGCTGCTTTTAAGAATATTAATAGAGATTCCTTAAACGCCCTATTTTATGCACGAAAATAGATGTTTAAGCCATATTGATGGCAGTAAATTGAGAATTCCTTATTTCATTACAACAAGTTATCGTGGTCCGACCCGATTCACTTGAAAAACTATACAATGGCCTTATATCAATAAACAACTCGCAGCGTATTTATTCCGACCCGTTAATTTTAAGCTTGAATACCGACTCAAGTAGCTAGGACCCACAAGCGGCTCTCATGTCTATCCAAACTTAAATTGTCCTGAATGAAATTGCATATTTTCTATTTATCAATTAGAAAGTCAAAAAGCACTGACAATTTGACTTTGGTGTTACTACATAAAAGGCACAACTTATGAATATATTATTAGATGGTATATTGAACCTGTCCGCATGGGGTTACGTTGGTATCACCCTGCTACTCACCCATATCACCATTGCTGCAGTAACCATTTATCTACATCGTCACCAGTCCCATAACGCCTTAACTTTGCATCCTGTGATCAGTCATTTTTTTCGCTTCTGGTTATGGATGACGACCGGAATGGTAACTAAACAATGGGTTGCTATTCACCGTAAACATCATGTTAAGTGTGAAACAAAAGACGATCCTCATAGCCCGCAGATTAAAGGTATAAAGAAAGTACTGCTACAAGGTGCTGAGTTATATCGTGCTGAAGCGAATAATACTGAAACTTTGGAGAAATATGGTCAGGGGACACCTGATGACTGGATAGAACGAAACCTTTACAGTCGATTTCCTTTCCTGGGTATCAGTTTGTTATTACCACTTAACATTGCCCTGTTTGGACTAATTGGTATTACTATCTTTGCGATTCAAATGATCTGGATTCCCTTTTGGGCCGCTGGCGTAATTAATGGTGTAGGCCATTACTGGGGTTACCGTAATTTTGAACCAGGAGACGCGTCACGTAATATTGCCCCTTGGGGTATCTTGATTGGCGGCGAAGAGCTGCATAATAACCACCATAGTTATTCCGCCTCGGCACGACTATCCAATAAATGGTGGGAGTTTGATATCGGCTGGTTATACATCCGCGTCCTGCAAGCGCTCAAACTTGCCAAAGTGAAAAAAGTTGCGGTTAAGGCGGTAAGTGATCGTAATAAACAAATAATTGATACAGAAACCGTTCGCGCGGTCATTCGTGACCGATTTCACGTGCTAAAACTATACGCACGTAATGTTACCAAACCCATGATTAAACAGCAGCAGCGTAATAGTGAACTGACTTACAAGAGACTGTTACGACGTGTCAGCAAATTTTTAACCCGAGAAGATATTGTTCTCGACAGCGATAAACGTAGCCGCCTCGATTTTGCTCTGAGTAAAAGCCAAACGTTGCAAACCGTCTATGATTTTAAACAGCAACTAAAAGAGATCTGGATGAAATCATCTAACGATCAATCACGTCGGATTCAACGTTTACAGGCATGGTGTACCGAAGCTGAAAAAAGTGGTATTGAAGTATTGCAGGAGTTTTCACATTATCTGCGCGGATATACACTGCAACATCAGTAAATCGATACTCCGGGTCGGACCACGCTAAGTCGTTATTATAATAAAAAATTACTTCAAAATCAGAGATCTTATTAACCTTAGAATACCCGTTTTACTATCAATAGGCTGCTTCTAAGAATATTAAGATTAAGTAGAGATTCCTTAGACGTACCACTTTATGCACGAAAACACCTGTTTAAGCCATTTTCATGGCTGGAAATTAAGAATTCTTTATTTCATTACAACAGGTTACCGTGATCAGACCCTGTTCATCCTATTGACAACTGACAATGTATGACATTTGTTTCGTTGTTCAAAGATAAATTATTCGGTATATAGTTTTACTCAATAAATTTGAAGGGGAATACAAATGAGGAATCAATTTACGTTTTTGGTACTGGCAACGTCCGTCAGTCTGAGCGCCTGTAGTGATAATAGCGAAAAGTCGGCAGCAATGGAGGATATTACCACTGACACAGTCCAGCAGACGGAAGCAATCATAGAGGAAAAGGCTGCAACGTTAAAAGAAACCGTCACTGAGAAGGTCGATGCTGCTTCAGCGCAGGTTGCAGAAATAACGGAACAGGCTAAAACCTCTATCGACGAGCAAGTCGAATCAGTTCAAACCGATGCACAAAAACTGGTTAGTACTGAAACAGTCGATAAAGTAACCGAAATGGTTAATAAAACCTCGACATCCGTTGTTAAGGTTGAACGTGATGGCGATAAGCTAAATCTAATTATGCCTGGAAATCTTACTTTCCCAACTGCGGGAAGTACTTTAAAGGCAGATTCTCATGAGGTACTTGATTCGGTCGCGCTTGTGCTTGGAGAGTTCGATAAAACTGTTATTTCTGTTGCAGGATACACAGATAACCAGGGATCTGAGGCATATAATCAGGCCTTGTCAGAACAACGTGCAAATTCTGTAGCAGCCTACCTGAAAGGTAAGAAAATCAATCCAGCACGATTCGAAATTCTCGGGTTCGGTGAACGAAATCCAGTTGCAGATAATGGTACGGCATCTGGACGAAACCAGAATCGTCGGGTTGAACTTACCCTTATTCCTAAGAAGTAATAACCCAAAAACCGTTAAGGCTCATTCAGGGCCTTAACGGTTCTAAACTTCCTGTCTGGCCCAGGCCACCCTCTCGACCTTCGGCCTCACCTTGTCCATGCAGTCATGGCCCAATTCTTAGCTAACCGCAACTGACAATGTATGACAATTGTTTCGTTGTTCAATGACATGTTATCCGGTATATAGTTTTATTCAATATATTTTAAGGGGAAGAAAAAATGAGGAATCAATTTACGTTTTTGGTACTGGCAACATCCGTCAGTCTGAGCGCCTGTAGTGATAATAGCGAAAAGTCGGCAGCGCTGAAGGATACCGCCACTGACACAGTCCAGCAGACGGAAGCAACCATAGAGGAAAAGGCTGCGACGTTAAAAGAAACCGCCACGGAGAAGGTCGATGCTGCTTCAGCGCAGGTCGCAGAAATAACGGAACAGGCAAAATCCTCTGTCGACGAGCAAGTCGAATCAGTTAAAACCGATGCACAAAAACTGGTTAGCATTGAAACAGCCGATAAAGCAACCGAAACGGTTGATAAAACCACGGCAGCAGTGGCATCAGTAACGACAACGGCGACTACCGCACCCGAAGCAAAAAGCAGTGCCACTGATCATGCATTGGGCAAAAAAATCTATAGCAGTAGCTGCCAGGCATGTCATGCCACCGGGGCAGCGGGCGCACCAAAACTGGGTGACAAGCCAAACTGGGCTCCAAGAATCGCAGCTGGCATTGACAAGATGTCAGCCAATGCCATAAATGGTTTTCAAGGTTCAACGGGCTTTATGCCTGCCAAGGGTGGAGCCGCACAGCTCAGTGATGAAGAGGTTACTGCGGCCGTAGCGTATATGGTCTCTGAATCCAGATAGAATCATGACTAAATAAAGCATCCGGGGTCAAGTCAACAGATTCTGGCCCCGTTTCTTTTCAAGCAAGCATGTGTAAATAAGTAATGAAGTGAATGATGATCAAAGTCTAGTATTTGATATTAATACTACAAACGGCAAACACCGTGGTAAAAAATTTCTGTCCAGATAGTCCAGGTCGGACCACGCTAAATCGTTATTTT
>CAMYMO010000102.1 GCA_947259425.1 uncultured Ectothiorhodospiraceae bacterium
AGTGTACGAATTAATTTCTTGGTATTGAGATCATATATACTCACCTCCCCACAGTTTGTGGCAACAGCTGCAAAAGAAGCAACTATTTGGACTGGTTGAGGTGAACAACCACCATTACGAAAAGTTTTATGGGCTGGTAATTTTAGTGACGAAATTAGTTCCCAGTTTTTATCATATATGTCCAACTCTTTTTTGCTTACAACTACAGTCTTATCACTCCAGTGACCAATGCTTTGTATTCCATTTCTGCGAAATGATAAATGCACCGGTTTTATTTTCTGAATTTTAAGTGACGGAAGATCAAAAAATATTGCTTCAGAATACTGAATTCCAAGAAATTTATTCCTCTGGATATGTCCACCGATGAAGGGGGTTGAAAGGCGTTTGCGCGCCAGGATTTTTCCATCTTTACGCCTAATCAGTACTAATGGATTTACGACCCCAATTCGTGCCTCGTTAAAAAGGACATATCGTGCATTGTGCGCGATGTAAGTAATTCTTTTATTCGAACGAGCCAGCACTGTTGGTAAAAATGAAGCTGGATCAATCATGATAATTTCATATATTGAGTCCTGTACGGTAGTGAAAAATACTTTTCCATTTCTGACTATTGGTCTGGAACTAGTATAAAGTCTATACTCAGCGATTCTTTTTAATACACCTTTCTGATTCTGAACCAAGCTATTCAGCGCTGTTATTCTTGATATATAAGTATCAATTATACACTTATGTCTTGTGCATCTATTTCTGCGTTTTATCCAGAGTCGTTGAGTTTTCGTTAATAACTCAACGGATGTTATTTTATTTTTTGCGAGCTGATATTTTTCAGCTAATTCATCATCCAGATCAGACAATACAGAATATGAGCAGATCATTTTCTCTACTTGATTCAATGATCCCGTGCAGTCAAAACTTGAAGCCACCACGCTTGGTGTATTGATACACATATAAAATAAAAGGAATATCATGATATAGCGATTCATTAATCACACTCCTGAATAGAAGAATTAATTATTTTTCGTATACCATAAGTAAATCACATCATTCTGGAATGAATATAGCTAAATTGTGGCAATATATGATTTATCTAGTCTCCCTCTGAAAACACAATATTTTTTGGCTGCTTTGGGTCGACTCCAGTCAATAAGCCTAAAAACTCATATGTCTGCTTGTAGCTATCTCAGAATACCAGCTGTCAGATTCTATCGAAACTTTTTCGTCAATCTGTCAGGTTAAGTTTAAGCAACATCATTTAATATTATCAAGATATAAACATAATGATGTCATTCCCCTGGAGAGGGGAATCCAGCTTTTATCGATTTAAAATAGATATCGTCCCAATAACTATAATAGTGTCCTTCTTCCTTAATACTTTGAATGATTTCGATTTTCGCACTTTGTGAATCTTTTGCAGCGGTAAGCCCCGTGATGCGTAATGTTTGCCAGCCGGATACAGGTCGAGGGTCTTTCCAATTAGTATCCGTTTTCGCAGGCCCATTGCAATCTAAATTCTGATACCAGGTTAGGCGTAGCCGGCCACCCCCGCGTGCGGTCGATAACTCATCTTTTTTAACGCTTGCGCCGAGCTCAAAGTTTTTATTCTCACCGAAATTAACGCATTGACTAAATGCACCACTACCTCGAGATCCTGAACTCGAGTAACTGCTAGCGCGTGCCGAACCAGGTTCAGTATCGCCAATAAATGGCGACCACTCCGTTTTACTGGAGATTCGCCAGCCCTTTAGTTTTGCGCTAAATGAGCCATTGGCTAAATAATTTCTCCCTTTAGCAAGTGTATATTGTTGAGTGTTGGTCGATATTGGTTGGGGTTTAAATTCGATTGCCGCAAAATGGATATCATCCCACAGTGTTTTACCACCTTTTGAATAGCGGCCTTTTTGATATAAGGTTATCTTTGCCGATTTAGCCTGCAATGCAGGGGTTAGATTCGAGCGTTTTATATGTTGCCAACCCAATATGGCTTTGGGTTCAATATAGCTGCCAAATTGACCACCAGCCGAGCAGTCTCTCGATTCATACCAGACGACATTAGCCCGGTTGGCGTAGTTTTTTAATGGCATGGTTTCCAGTTTTAGGTATGCAGCCAGTTCGTATTTGGAGCCTAATCCGAGAGGCACACATTGTTCTACTTTGGTTTCGTGAATGTATTTATCCATTGGTGGTTTACTGGCACGAATCGACATTGCATTGCTGGAGCGTATACCGAGTTTATTTTCCCATTTTGCCTCCGGGGCGGCTTTCCAATGTGAAAGTTTTTGTTCAAAGTCGGCATTCTTGATCAGATTGCGGCCATGTATTGGCTGTGATGGGCTGGGGTCTTGCTGGACAATTTCTGGGGTAATCGTTTTTTGAATTAATTTTTCATCCTGCGTACAGGGGGTATCTTTGAAAATGGTTTTGCCATGGCGACTTTTGCATTGATAAAGATCGGCGTAACTCACAGGCAGCAAGCTAAGCAGTAATATCAATGTAATGAAACGCTTCATTAAGAGAGGCTTATTGATTATCCCAGTAACGCTGCATTTCAAAATATAAAAATGAAGCCGTCCAGGTTATTAATAGTAATCCAACCAGCGATTCAAGGCCAACCAGGTGGCGAATGTGTCCAAAAGGTTCAATATCGCCCATACCCAAAGTAGTATAGGTTGTATAGGAAAAGTAGATGCTATCGAGTACTGAGCCATCATAATTGCCGGTCAAATAGCCAAGTTGACCTGAGCGGTTGAGGAAATAATAGGCCAAGCCGAAGATCCATATTTCTAAAGAGTGGGCAATCAATGCGCCAAAAACGCCTACGACAATCCGAAATCGATGTTTGATTTTAAGCTTTGGAATAATTGTCGATAATCGATATAAAATTTCATAGTGAATCAGGACAATGGTCGCAATGATAAAACTATTCAGAATAAAGATGGTAACCATTGGTAAGTACTCCAAATTTCAATAGCCAGCTGAAGATTTGAAAATAAACTAACTGCATTAACTTACTATCACATAATCAGAGTTTTTCACATTTAAGTGAGAAATCTACATGATAGTGTTCATCATGCCGAACCCATGACTCTTTTTTGGGAATTATAACGTTATTTTTCAGATAATTGCCATAAGATGTTTTGTAAAGATTATCCTGTAAATCCGGGGAGAACAAAACTCGCCAAAGCTGAACTCCATGATTTTTTGCTACTTTGTCCAGGGTGACGATATGGGCGGCAAGGGCCTCAAAATCGATTGAGTAGTTTTTATATTTACCGTGTTTATCAAACTCGACATTGTAGCCATATCGGTTTGATTGGGTAGTGGGAAAATAGGTCGATACATTATTATGATTTTTAACGGGGACCATGAAGTCAACCGATAAACCATTTTGATGTGTAATATGCGGAGGGAAGTGTCCACCTTGTTTAAAACCGGTTTCGGCGTATTTATATACTGAATCTGGCCTTGTCGATGCAAGATTGTTGTAAGCACGAACAATAATATCCTTTACCTTATTGTGTACATAAGTTCGGTTTGATAATTCAGGAAAGGATCCATAAGAAATAAAATTAGTACCCTTATCAGGTAGTTTTACCCCATATTCTAACTTCCCTTTTTTAGTCGACCCGTAACAAATACTATCCCGCGCAATACTACTGCCTGAATGGGCAACTAAAAATATTACTAATAAAAAGCTAAAATAGTTCACGCAAAGGTCGCTTTTTGTCTTCTCAGATAAGCACTTAGTAGCATGATGCAAATAATTATAATTAGCGCCCATTCTTCAGGTTCAGGTACTCCGGAAGCCTCAAATACGCCACTACTTGAAACGACGCGACTTTTTTCAACATCGCGATCAAAGCGACTGTCCTGTTCAGATAATTTTTTCAGTCGTTCTTTTTGTCTTTCATTGACTAAGACAATCATAGATGAAAATGGCGTGACGATTGAGTTGTGGATTGCGATATCATGCAACTGATCGAGTGTGGTTAAACCGGTATTCTTATGTTTACGGTAATGGTGGTTTATGTACTGGCGTGCTGCCAGCTGTGCTAATTGTGGGTCAGACTGCGTGATTTCTGATGCCATTCCGCTTTTAAATAACCACTGAAACTCTCCACTCACATGCTTATCAGTATTAGTTTGTTCAGTTTGTTGTAATATCGTTTCAAAACGAGTCGTTATGCCGCCTT
>CAMYMO010000103.1 GCA_947259425.1 uncultured Ectothiorhodospiraceae bacterium
CGGTGCCGCGATTAGTTTTGATTTCACCGCTAACTAAATTTTAAATAGCCAATCCTTTTTTAAGTAGGTCATCAATCAATTCACGTTTTCGTAAATCTTCACTGTCCCCACCTCGATAAATTAAAAGTCCGGAAGAATAGCTACCACCATAGCTGGTAATTAAGTTTGTTACCTGACCAACACCGACTAAAAACTCTTTATCTGATAATGAAGATAAAGGATGGATAAAAGCACTCCATAATACGCCTTTAGCAATTGCGTAACGTGCATCCAATGCGCTATCAAAGTTCGCCTGCATAATCCGGGTTAATTGTTTTTGACTAAGCTCCTCACTTTTAATCACCGGTGCAATTATCCGCATTCGATCGGCACCTTCATCAGTGATAACCAGAAGTTTTTGCTTGTCCACCACAAACGACCAGTAACCGAGTTTACCTTGAGCATCTTTGTCAATGCGTTTTATTAAAGTATCGAGTCGCTTATTTGACATTTTTTTTGATGTATTTCTATTGTCGTCAGACTTATAATTCGGTGCTTTACGTTCAACATAAACCTGCTCAGCAAAACAAACTATTGATCCAAAAGTTAAATAAGTTAAAACTATTAAAAACAGCTTAATCAAATATTTCATTTATTCCCTCCAACCGGTCTATTTGGGGACTTCCATTTAATTTTGTCACTAGGTAAGATTAGCAGACATCGACAACCAAATCTTTGTTTTAACTATGAAACCAATCCGTATTTTTCGCCACATCGATTGCGAAGGACCTGCTTATTTCCAAACAATACTGGAAACTAATTCACTTGCCTTTGAGATAATCAAAATAGACGAGGGTCAGGCAGTCAATATGGATCTGGATAACAGCTCCGGTTTGTTATTCATGGGCGGCTCGATGAGTGTTAATGATCCGTTAGACTGGATACATCAAGAAATTAAATTAATTCAAAATGCCATTCAACTCAATATCCCGGTGATGGGAATCTGCCTTGGCAGCCAACTCATGGCCAAAGCCATGGGGGCTAAGATTTATCCTGGCCCCTGCATGGAAATGGGTTGGGATCCGGTGCGATGCCAAAATCAAACAAACTGGACACAAGACCTGCCAGATGAGATCGAGGTTTTCCATTGGCATGGTGAAACCTTTGATCTGCCCGCAGGTGCGACTCGAATCTTTTCAAATGATCGATATGAGAACCAGGGCTTTGTTTCAGGCCCGCATGTTGGCCTGCAATTCCATCTGGAAATGCAGGAACCGGTTATCAACGAATGGCTGCATCGTTACCCAGAAGATCTGGAACGTCGTTGTGACAAGGACAATGATGCGGCGAAGATTAAACATCAAACTAAACAACATATACAGGCATTACAAAATTACGCCTCAATTTTATTTAAGCAATGGTTAAAGGGCTGCTCATTTTAAACTAGCTTTGTTTGCATAGGCACGGACTTGCAGGCCAAATTCTTTAAACTCATCAGCCCTACCAAGTTGCTCGTCCTCAACGATCGGAAAACCTATTTTTTGTTGGCTGACATATCGAGCAAATAAACCTGAATCATAACCAATAAATCTATTCTGCAAATCAAATACCTGCGTGGAACCGACTCCACAACTCGGTGATCGACTCTTCAAAATCAAACCACAGATGTCATAACTGCTTCGCACAAACTCTTGCGCCACATTGATAATACTTTCACTAACATCAAGCGAATTATCGTTCACACCTAATGCACGAATTTCATTGCCCTTTTTTATTAATTGTACGGCTGGTCGCGGAACACCTAAGCCTGCCATCACTTCGGGGCAGACCGCAACCAATTCAAACTCACCCGCCAGTTCTGCGAACAAACGATTATTACGTTTATCCAGCCCATCGTAGCGAACGGCATTTCCTAACAGGCAGCTACTTACCGCGATTTTAATTTTGACCGTCATAAGCGTTTTCTTTCCGACCAGTCAGATTCAAATTTCAGATGACGCTAAATATTGTTGTAGCTGAAATAGACCGACTAATGTTTTGGCGTCAACTATTTCCCCCGTCTGTACCATTGATATGATTTTTTCAAGCGAGAACCAATGCACCTCTATCACTTCTTCGTCTTCAAGCTGTTGCTGACAACTCAACAAATCCTTCGCCAGGTATAATTGAATTTTTTCAGTAAAGACCCCCGGCGAGCTGATTGTCTGCCCAAGATGTTGCCAGCCTGTTGCTTCTACACCGACTTCTTCGATTAATTCACGTTTTGCGGTTATTGCAGGGTCTTCACCGTGTTCGATCTTTCCTGCCGGTAGTTCCCACAACCAACCGCCTGCAGCATGTCGAAACTGACGAACTAAACAGATATCTTCAGACTCATTCATCGCGACAATTGCGACACCACCGGGATGATGAATTATCTCTAACTCACAAATAACACCATTTGGTAGTTTGACTTTTTCAACATTCAGCTTAATAACTCGCCCGCTGTAGATGAATCGCTCTTCAATCAGCATATATTTACCCCAATTTTAAACGTTTTGAAAATCGAAGCCGCTCGAGCTCCAGGAGCCTATGTTATGATAGTCGTCTCCTTTTAAATACCAATAATCAGCAAAACTATTATGGCGAATGTATTACTGTTTGCTCCGCTTGCAGTTGTGCTCGACACCGGTTTGATTGAGATTGAACTGAACGAGCAAACTCAGACCATCCATGACCTGAATTATAGAGTGATCCGAAAAAGGCCCGGAATGGCAGCAAAATCTGAGCCCGGAAAACTCCAGATTACGCTAAATCGCCCGTTTGCCGTTGCAAACTCAAACATTAAAAATTCAGACGAAATTACCTTTATTCTTTGCTGGGGCCGTCTAGTCCCAAACATAATGGCCGAATATCAACCGTTCCCGTGCTTAGTTGCATAAAATCGCCATTGCAGTCAAGCCAATAAATCCTTAATTTTTGTCAGTTTCATTGATCTATATCCACTGTATATAGAGTAGATCATGATAAAATCGCGCTTATCTATTTGCCTTTGTAACGATGAAATCGATGAGTCAACCAACTGCTGTGCTGGAGGCCCTGCGCAATAAATTAATCAGTGATGCTGAGGCTCGGTGGCGGACCTTAACCGAGCATTCCCAAAATCAAATCATGTTTCTGGACCCGGAAGGAACGATTCTTTTCATTAACCATGGCATCGCCATGTGGAATGGAGAGGACGCATTAGGACAGTCTATTTATGACAACCTGAGCGAACACGATGCAGATCGATTCAACCAGTGTTTCGATAAGGTACTGTCTAGCGGCCAGTCTGAGCAATTAGTGCTTCAATTCCTGAGCCAGGATGAACAGGCCTACACCTATGAAATGCGCATTTATCCGGTAAAAGAAGATAACAAAATCATTGCCTTGATAACCGATACACGTGATGTCACTGAACAAGTCCAACAACAGGTTAGCATTGAACAAAGCCATGCCTTACTCAATACGGTAATCTCGAACTCTCCGGTGATCATTCTGGCATTTGATGATAAGGGGATCTTTACCTTGTCTGAAGGAAAAGGCCTGGAGAGCCTGGGTAGCAAACCTGGCAGTGTGGTCGGTGAATCCATTTTTGATATCTACAAAAATTACCCGCAGGTTCTGCAAGATGCTGAAACGGCGTTAACCGGGGTCATGGTAGAATCGGTGGTGAAAATAAATGATCGTACTTTTCAAACGCATTACAACCCAATCTTAAATGAACAAGGCCAGGTCAATGCCGTTATCGGTGTTGCTAATGACATAACGACGATGACTCAGATCGAGTCACAAATGCGGATTATCTCAACCGCATTAGAACAAACTACTGACGTCATAATGGTTACCGATGTTGTCGGGACTATCGAGTATGTGAATCCTTCGTTCGAGGCGATTACCGGCTACTCACAATCTGAAGCGCTCGGGCAAAATCCACGGATATTAAAATCCGACAAACAAGAGCCTGACTTTTATGAAAATATGTGGGCCACCATTTTAAAAGGTGAAAATTTTTCTGATGTGTTTATAAACACTCGTAAAGATGGCTCTATCTATTATGAAGAAAAAACCATTACCCCGGTCCGAACTGAGAGCAAAGAAATTACCCACTTCATCTCAACGGGTAAAGATATCTCCGAGCGCATGCGCACACAAGAACGCTTGCATTATATGGCGCATCACGATGCGTTAACAAAACTACCCAATCGAACCTTATTCTTGGATCGATTACATCAAGCCATGGCACGCGCACATTGGCATAACCGTTTAATTGCCGTGATCTTTATGGATCTCGATCAATTTAAAGAGGTCAATGATAACTTTGGTCATGAGGTCGGCGATCAACTATTGATTCAACTGACCCAACGGCTAAGTAGCAGCGTCCGTTCCGGCGACACGGTAGCGCGATTTGGGGGTGATGAATTTGCGGTGTTACTCGATGATATCGCCTCAGAACAAGATGTATCTTTACTTGCGAAAAAGATTCTCGATACCCTCGCGCCTCCCTTTAATGTCCAGGGGCACGAATCGTTAGTAACCGCCAGCATCGGGGTTAGTATTTTTCCCTCAGATGGAAACGATTCCGAAACCTTATTACGCAATGCCGATGTTGCTATGTATCGCGCCAAACATTTAGGCCGCAATAATTATCAATTTTATTCGAATGAAATGAGTGCACGAGCTTTCGAACGATTATCATTAGAAAATTCTTTGCGGCATGCCCTCAAACGCCAGGAATTTTTCCTGCTTTACCAACCGCAAATTGACTCACGTAGCGGGAAAATCATCAGTGTTGAGGCATTACTGCGCTGGCAACACCCGGAACTGGGGGTGGTTCCGCCAAATGACTTCGTGCCGTTGTTAGAAGAAACGGGATTAATTGTCAGCGTTGGGGATTGGGCGTTAAAAACAGCATGCAAGCAGGCGGTACAATGGCATCAGTCGGGTTTTGAAACCCTGCGCATGTGTGTCAATTTATCGAGCCGACAATTTAACAACCCTGATTTCATTCAATCCTTTCATCGCATCATCAGCGAAACAGGCATCAAACCCGAGTTGTTGGAATTAGAGTTAACGGAAAGCATGTTAATGCGCAATGCCAGTAAAACCATTAGCGCATTAAATACGCTGTCACATCATGGTATCCAGATAGCCATTGATGATTTTGGTACGGGTTATTCTTCGCTTAATTATTTGCGTCGTTTTCCGATTTCAACCTTAAAAATCGACCGCTCATTTGTGCGTGATGTGGTTGAGGATGCCGATGACGCGGCTATTGCTTCTGCCATTATTGTCATGGCACAAAGTTTAAATTTAAATGTTGTTGCCGAGGGTGTAGAAAATTCAGAACAGTTAAATTTCTTAAATGAGCACCATTGTTACGAAATACAAGGTAACTATTTCAGCTCTGCGGCTACCGCCAGCGCGATTGCTAAAATGTTAGCGGCGCAAACGTCAGACAAAGTCTAATCGGCTTCATACTCGGTATATTTTTTTGCGCTACCGCGGACCTTGTCCACTGGATATTTTTTTTCGTTTAATTTTATTTTTTGTTCAACTAAATCGGCAAGATCAATGCCCATTCGGTCTGCAAGCCTGACCGTGAAGATAAACACATCGGCGACTTCAAAACCAACCGCAGTCAGTTTTTCAGCGGCAAGCTGTTCACTTTGTTGCTCGGATAACCACTGGTAATGTTCCATTAATTCACCGGCTTCTACGGCGAGTGCCATGGCCAGATTTTTCGGTGCATGAAATTGTTCCCAATCACGGTCCTGAGCAAATTGTCGTAATCGATCCTGCAAATTATTGAGATAAGCTTCAGACACAGTTTTCTCCTTATTCATTCCCAGTTTCACTAATCAAATCGTCAGGCATAAAAAAGCCTGAAAGGATTATAATCCTTCCAGGCTTTTCCTTCCCCTGGCATGATGCCTTATTTGGTACTTTATTTTATTGATTAAATCTAACGGTTCCGCCACGGCTGATATGACGATTCAGCTCAAGACAAGACCAGGTATTCATATCGATAATTTTGGTTGTACCATCAAGGTACTCAATCATCGCTTTTACTGGTACACCTTGCAGCATCTCAAGCAGCTTCACTTTAATGAGTTGCCCTGTTCTATTTACATACCAGTTTCCTACAACCGGGATATTCTTTGTTAACATTCTGGCCTCC
The DNA here is from genome assembly GCA_947259425.1 of uncultured Ectothiorhodospiraceae bacterium. GTDB lineage: Bacteria > Pseudomonadota > Gammaproteobacteria > UBA6429 > Thiohalophilaceae > SZUA-24. Next base: position 6,179 of record CAMYMO010000103.1, read on the forward strand.
CCTGATAACCACACATTAAATGCTCTTGCTTATTATGGGGATATTTTAACAAAGCTGGCGTAACACGGGTACATAAATGTGACACATTGTTAACAATTTAATTAATCTAATTTATTCAATAGATTAGAATCTTTTCTTGATAAATCAAATTAATAAAATACGCTAGTTAGTTCATTTTTTACTCGTCAGTAACACACCCAAATGAGGCATCCTTCACACTTTTAATATATTTATATAAAGTTCCGCGATTTACCTTATACGCAGGCATGACCCATTGCGCACGACGTGAATCCATTTCTTCGTCTGTTACATCGACACTTAACTGCAGTGACTCGGCATCAATACTGATCACATCACCCGTTTTAATTAAACCAATGGGCCCACCTTCCTGTGCTTCCGGAACAACGTGGCCAATGATGAAACCATGCGAGCCTCCAGAAAAACGACCATCCGTGATCAACGCAACATCTTTACCTAAACCGGCACCCATAATTGCAGAGGTTGGGGTCAGCATCTCTGGCATACCAGGCCCACCTTTGGGACCCTCATATCGAATAACAACCACTTCACCTTTTTGAATCTCGTTATTTTCCAGTCCGGCCAGCATGTCTTCTTCACAGTCGTAGACGCGTGCCGGTCCCGAAAATTGCAGTCCCTCTTTGCCAGTGATCTTAGCGACGGAACCACCTGGGGCAAGATTACCCTTTAAAATATGGATATGACCGGTTTCCTTAATCGGTTTTTCTATCGGCATAAAGACATTCTGACCATCGCTTAATGCAGGTAAGTCGGCCAGATTTTCGGCAACAGTTTTCCCCGTCACGGTCAGACAATCGCCATTGATCAATCCTTTTTCGAGCAGGTACTTCATCACTGCCGGAATGCCGCCCACATTATGCAGATCTTCCATCACATACCGACCGCTCGGCTTAAGATCGGCAAGGAAGGGAATTCGATTGGAGACAGACTGAAAATCATCCAAGCTAAGCGGCACATCAACTGCACGTGCCATCGCGATCAAGTGTAAGACCGCATTGGTCGAACCGCCCAGCGCCATAATCATCACCAACGCATTTTCAAACGCATCCCGGGTCATGATATCGCGAGGTTTAATATCGTTCTCAAGCAGGTAGCGCATTGCCTTACCGGCCTGCATGCATTCGTCTAATTTGCGCTGGTCGACTGCCGGGGTCGAGGAACTATAGGGTAAACTCATGCCCATCGCCTCAATGGCAGAGGCCATGGTGTTGGCAGTATACATGCCGCCACAGGCACCGGCACCAGGACAGGCATTTTCGACAATTTCCTGACGTTCCTGATCGTCGATCGAACCGGCTAAAAACTCACCATAGCTTTGAAAAGCCGAAACAATATCCAGCACCTTATCACCGTAGTGTCCGGGTTTAATGGTTCCGCCATATATCATTAGCGAAGGCCGGTTAAGCCGTCCCATTGCAATTAATACACCGGGCATATTCTTGTCACAGCCCGGGATCGAAATATTGCCGTCATACCATTGCGCATTCATCACGGTTTCAACGGAATCGGCAATGATATCGCGCGATTGCAGAGAATAACTCATGCCGTCCGTGCCCATGGAAATACCATCCGAAACGCCAATGGTATTAAATCGCATCCCCACCAGACCGGCTTCAACAACGCCTTTTTTAACAATTGCCGCCAGGTCGTTCAGGTGCATATTGCAGGTATTGCCTTCCCACCAGACACTCGAAATCCCAATTTCCGGTTGTGACATCTCATTTGCAGTCAGGCCTGTGCCATACAGCATCGCTTGTGAAGCCCCTTGAGCTTTGGGTTCGGTAATGCGTGAACTGTATTTGTTGAGCTTTTTATCTGCCATATTCGGGTCTCTCCTACTGCATGTGACTTAATTAATGAAAGCTTTGAACAAGCCATCCCTGGCTTAAGCAAAGCACACAAAGCAAAAACTGTGATTTATGCTTTGCTCACAAAATCAATCGCTTATGCGACTGATTTTGGCAACCCCTCCTGGGTTGCAGAAATACTGAATGACTCAGAACATCCTTAGTCAATCGAAAAAGGAGCCAGATTATACCGTTTTGTACAAAAAAGTGGGATTCGAACGCCAACTCAGTCCGCTTTTGATGAAAATAGGTCAAATTGATCCGATCTGAGCCGATATAGCATTAATAGGCACCCACAGACTAGCTTTGGCACATTCTGTGCAAATACAAAGGCTTAGCTAGCGCAAAAGGATCTTCCGTTGTATAGTTTAGAAGGCGCAACGGAGGAGGATGATCATATCCAATTTTGCCCTGGGGTAGGAGGTCGTCCCATGTTAGTAGTGACAAAGAACATTTTAAAATGGATTTTTATCGTCAGTTTGGTCGGCGTGCTCACCACGCCCGCGCTGGCGAACGTTGATCGTCGCACGATGCTGCAACGACAAATGTTTCAAGATGCAGAGCATGCCTTAAAACGTGGTCAGATGACCAAGTATCGAGGCCTCGAAAAACGCCTGCGCGACTATCCCCTGCATTCTTATCTGAAATATAAAGAAATAAAACGTAACCTCGACTCAACCAATTACAAATCGATTCATCGATTTTTACAGGAACAACCGGGTACCCCACTCGCAACACGTCTGCAATATTCATGGTTAAAATCGTTAGCACGCAAACGACAATGGAAAACCTTAATCGATAATTTTTATTACACCACAGACCGGGGTTTGCAATGTGACTTTGCCCGTGCCTTGTTAATGCAGAAACAACCAGCTCGCGCCTATGCGGTCCTTGAAGGTTTATGGATGACCGGCCGTTCTCTGCCAAAACGCTGTGACTACCCAATTGAACGCTGGCACAAATCTGGTGGGCTAACTCAAGAATTAGTCTGGGAGCGTATTCGACTTGCGATGCAAGCGCGACGCTCACGCCTGGCATTATACTTAAGCAAATATCTTCCCAAACAAGAACGTTACTGGGTACGTATCTGGGCCAAGGTACGTCGTGATCCCGGTTACGTGATGGAGGTATACAGTCGTTTTGAAGGTAAAGACTCGCAACCATTACGCTGGGTGCTAACCGACGGACTGAGTCGCATGGCCCGTAAGGATGCGCCTTCGGCCGCACAGCTTTGGCATGACTGGCGTGATGAATATCAGTTTAGTAAAACTGAAAAAGAACGTTTAGAACGACGCTTAACGCTTGCCCTGGTTAAAGACGATCCGATCACGGCCAATACCTGGCTCAAACAATTAAACCTCAATGCCACTGACAAGCGTGTGCATGAATTATATATTTTAAATGCAATGCAGGATCAGGACTGGGAAATCGCCTTAGACTGGATGGACCGATTAAAATCTGAAGATAAACATTCCGACCGCTGGCGCTATTGGCGAGCTCGTTCTTTAGAAGCGGTCGGACGACTCGATGAAGCCCGTTCGATTTATTTATTAAATGCAGACAATCGCAGTTACTATGGATTTCTTTCTGCCGATCGTGCTGGCATGCAGTACAAGTTTGATCATCGACCTGTTAAATATTCGGCACAAGACTTATCGAGCATTGAACAGATGCCAGCCATTGAAAGAGCACGTGAACTCTATGCATTAAAGCGAGTTGTTGATGCGCGCCGCGAATGGAATCATGCCTTACAACATCTGGATAAACCACAACTGTTAGTTGCCGCGCAACTTGCTCATCAATGGAGTTGGCATGATCGGGCGATCGTAACGTTTGCCCAGGCAAAATACTGGGATGATCTGGAAAAACGTTTCCCATTAGCCCACCAGGAAGTCGTAGTAAATCATTCCCGCCAAAAAAGCATTAACCCGGCCTGGGCATTCGCGATCATTCGTCAGGAAAGTGCCTTCACCAAAGATGCCAAATCACATGCCGGCGCAATGGGACTGATGCAACTGTTACCACGTACCGCTCGGCAAATGGCCCGTTCGCTGCGAATACGTTTTCGTCGCAACGATCTTTTAAACGCGAACACCAATGTTCAACTCGGGATAAATTATTTAAAACACGTTAAAGATAAATTTAAAGGCAACAGCGTGCTTGCCACTGCCGCCTATAATGCAGGTGGTTATCGTGTAAGTACCTGGTTACCCAAAGATGGAATCCTTCCTGCAGACATCTGGGTAGAGCGAGTACCATTTAAAGAAACCAAGGATTACCTGAAACGGGTTTTAACGTATACCGTAATCTATGAACAGCGTTTAGGAAAACGCCCGACACCGCTGTTAGAAAGGATGTTGCCGATACCCGGTGCGGTGACCGTTGTCTCAAAAAACAAACAAACCGCTAAAAAGAGCGGCGTCTGACCGTCTTCACACTTTCAACTTATTTTCATGAATAACCGTAAAAAATGTGATCCTGCTCATGGATCAAGTAGCCCGTTAACAACTAAAGTTAAGAAGCTCCAGCAGACACCGATACATTAAATATCTAGTTTCCATGTTGTTAGTTGTAATAGGTATCGATATGACAGAATTGCTCATCTTAACCGTAATCTTCTCTGGCCTGTTCAGTGTTGGCTATTATCTTGGTAATCAGTTTGGTCGCACGGCACAAATCCGTGATGATCTTCGGCGTGCACGTGAAGAAAATATTGTCGCCCGCATTCAAAATCAATAACTAAGCACGCTTTTTAGTGGTAACCCGTCTAACTGCCAATTTATCGGCAGGCATCACTATTCCCATATCCTCAAGATTGTCGCTAACAAGACGATATCTGAAAGTAAGATCAACAACTTACCTGTAATCTCCAGCTCATGAAAAAAATTACCCTGGATCAATTATCTGTTTTGCTGGTTGAACCCTCTTCAACTCAACAACGCATCATCTGTAACCATTTAAATGGCTTTGGCGTCATGTCGATCGATACAGTCACTAATGGGAGCAGTGCATTAAGTACCATGGATAAGAACAAACATGATCTAATAATCAGTTCAATGCACTTAGCCGACATGACCGGAACCGAATTAGTACAAAACATGCGTATGGATTTAGATCATAATGAAATCCCATTTATGTTAATTTCAAGTGAAACGGATTTTCGTTATCTCGAACCCATTCGCCAGGCGGGGGTCATTGCGATACTACCCAAACCATATGAAATAGAACAACTTAAACGCGGCTTGTTTTCGACTGTTTATTATCTTGATCCTGATAGCCTGGATACAAAAGATATCGAATCAGAAAATTTAGATGTACTGGTGGTTGATGATAGCTTCACGGCAAGAAAACATATCAATCGAGTCTTATCTAATATGGGCATTGAAAAAATCACCAATGCGAAAGATGGAAAAGAAGCCGTCGAGATTATAAAGGATAAATATTTTGATCTGATTGTGACCGATTACAATATGCCGGAAATGGATGGCAAACAACTCGTCGAACATGTGCGGAAAAATAGTACCCAGTCCACCATACCAATCTTGATGGTTTCCAGTGAATCCGACGATAATCGCCTCGCTGCCGTCCAACAGGCAGGCGTATCAGCGATTTGTGATAAACCGTTTGAGTCTGATACAGTGCGTGAATTATTACTCAAGATGTTAGCCTGAAACCCTTTGCGAGAAAAACAAGTTAGGATGATATCATTTTATTAGCAGTAGATTATTTCGTCTTATTTTTTCCTTCGACCTTACTCTTTTCAATATCATCTGATACATCGAATAAATGCGACATATCTCGAGCCTCGGTAATATTTAATTTTTTAATTGCATCTTCAATCGGTACTAAATAATTTACATTTAAACTGGCACCATCGCGAGTAAACACACCGGCAACGCTTATCGCAATCAGTTCACCTTTATCATCAAACACCGGTCCACCTGAATTACCCGGATTAATCGCCGCATCCGTTTGATAATATATTAGACCATCGTGTTTCCGAAACGCTGAAAACACGCCTTTGGTTACGGTATTACTTAAGGATTCGTCTAGTGGTGTACCAATAACGTAAATCGTATCACCTTCGGTCAACTTCGCCTTGCTAATGGCAACGCTTTTTACCGCAGGTAAGTTTTTAACCTCAATTAAAGCCACGTCACGATAGGGTTCGCGACGGATGACTTTCCCGGGTAACGCCTGGTTATTGATAAGTACGATCACATCACTACTTTCACCAACCACATGTGCATTTGTTAAAACATAGCCCGCTTTATCCAGGATGACCCCACTACCATGGCCATTCACCGTTCTGACCGTGACCGCTACTGATTTAAGTTTTTCAATCTCTGATTTAAAGGTTGATTTTGCATTGCCATAACGTAGCGCAACATCAAGTCGAGCAAAAGTTTGGGCGGGAACATTTTGGCCCGGTAAAGGCGTTAAATGATCAACAAAATTTTCATCAGCAAGTAAATTGCGAGCAGCCATGGTGATTGCCCGAAAGATAGCCTTTTCCGCACCATTGCGCCGAAAACGATCAAACTCATTTACCGCGCCTTCGGTTATATTATTGTGTAAAACTTTTCTTGATAAACGATCAACCAGGCGCCACGATACCTTCACATAAGCAGCCGCTTTTTGGTAACTGCTTGTTCCTTGATTGTAAGAATTACACACATCAATTCTTAATTTCGAAATTGTCGCATTTAAGGTTAGCCGACTGGAGTTCGAGACACTCATCAACTTCCCCGTGATCATGCGATAATTTTCTTCCTTAAAGGCCACGATGACATCACTCATCAACGAGCTTTCAGAAACATCGATAAAACCTTGGTCCCACATTATAGGTTGCGGATTACCACAAGAACCACGGTTTGATTGGGTGCGGGTACCAATATGCAAATCTTTACGATTCGATTTTTTAAGCTTAACTTGTAATTCTTTAAACAGGACCAATGCGGCCTTATCTTTAGCTTGATACTTTAGTGGGGTTTTCTGTTTGACCTGATTAAAGATTTTATCGCCACGTAAATTCACTTTAGCGACAGCAGATGGACTGGCACCGGATTTTGTTTTTGCCGGAGGCTTGTCGCCAAAATGGGTGACCCCTTTATCGTCTACCCAACGATAAACTTCCGCTACCGATAAAACTGGGACAGCAATAGAAACGATTATAATAAGAGGTTTGAATAGACATTTCATATGAAACAATAGTAGCAAGTTTCACACCGCAAAATGATGAACGGCTCAAACTTTTCGCATACTGTAATTAACGCTGGATATAGCGTCGCGTTCAGGCAATGACGCCGACTTTGACCGCCATTTCTTCACGCGCAGGCAGCAGTAAATTGGAAGTGGCTTCCATGTCGTAAGCATAAAAGTCCTTCATGAAGCGATAGAGATGTTTGCGGTGGTATTCCAGATGATCTTCAATATCATCGATAACCCGGCGAGCTTTTTTGCAGGCTTGATGTTCTGACATATTAATCGTAAAACGACGACCATCACAGGTAAAACCGGCCTGCAGCATGCCCAACTTGATCACATTCCACAGTTCTGAGCACACCTCAGCGGGGTGATTTTCGTAATCCAGATTAATAACGATTGCGTAGGCCAAGCCCAGTCTCCTCCGTCACTATTCGTATAGGCCCTACATTGGGGTCCATTTATTCGTGAAATGTGAACTCAGGAATATATAACCTTTTCACATAAACTGCCAAGCCTTTAACTCTGCGCATATAATATTTATATATATCAATATCTTATAATGATTACTTGATATTTGATCTAAGAAAGGCTATATAAGTACTTATATTCTATATAGATCCATAACTAAATTGAGAGGAAATGGATATGAATGCAAACATACCCGAATATGACGTTGAGGAGATCAGCCTTGAAGAGGCGGTATTGCTGTTGGCGACGGAAGAAGAAAAGACCAAGACGGATTACAGTAAAACATCTGCCCTCGTTATTGACTATCTGGCTGCATAAAAAATGAGCTATTTAATCCATACCCAATTACAGAAGTTTGATCGCATCATCGTCTGGTTAACGATTTTGGCGGACACCATCCAGAATTTACTGTTAAGACCTGGTCGTATTAGCAAGTAACACAGCAAGGTACCTCCCCCTGCCTGCTTACGGATGGCGGGCAAATTAATCTGCCCGAATTGAATTTATCTTGAATTAATCGCGATCGATGGTTAGCGCTGCAATAATCTGGTCTTCATAAAGTATTCGGTCAGCCAGTATTTCACCTAAAACGGACATATCCTGATCCAGTTGGCTCAGGTTATTGCAATGATCTTCACAATCATATTTTTCATTGAAATCCAGTATGGTCTGCGTTGTTTCTGCGATTTTTGGATAAATATTCTCAGACAACTCGACGACATTTTTACGCCGCTCCGTGCCTTCATCGATAAAACGATACAGTTGGAAGTGGGCACTGGCCGTATAATCCACGAGTGCCTCGCAGAACTCTTGTAAAGCGAGCTGTACTTCCTCATCAGGCTTAAACGGTCTCAATCCAGCCAGCTGACTATACAGCGTGAGGGTCTCTGTACGAGATTCGAGTAAAGTACCATGCTTAGTTTGCGCAGCGTAACGACGCTCTGCGGATGCTTGACTGGGTTGCATCCCCACCTCCTGCCTGTTTCAGTGACTAATTGTGCCCCTACTATCCTGATAATCACACCCTGTTGTCAAGCCTCGTAACCATCTGTAACACGGTTTTGCCTGATTCGGACTAAAATCAGGGTGCGCTCGCAAAGAAGAGAGGTGAGATCGCGAGAAAATTGCTAGAATAAACGCCATATTAGGAAAAAGTGATAGAGAAATGAAAACACCCGAACTGCTGTTACCGGCAGGCACCCTCAAAAATATGCAATATGCTTTCGCTTATGGCGCAGATGCCGTCTATGCTGGCCAGCCCCGTTATTCATTACGGGTGCGAAATAACGATTTCAAACTGGAAAACCTGCAAAAAGGCATCGCCGAGGCCCATAGCTTACATAAGAAGTTCTTTGTCGCCAGCAATATCATGCCGCATAACGCGAAAGTGAAGACTTACCTCGCCGACATGGCCCCGGTGATCGATTTGCAACCCGATGCCCTGATCATGGCCGACCCCGGCCTGATTATGATGGTTAGAGAAAAGTGGCCCGAGACCCCGATTCATCTATCCGTGCAGGCCAATACCGTTAACTACGCGGCGGTGAAATTCTGGAAGTCCATCGGGCTGGAACGCGTCATCCTGTCGCGCGAACTGTCACTGGATGAAATTGAAGAAATACGACAACTTTGTCCGGACATGGAACTCGAGGTCTTCGTGCATGGCGCGTTGTGTATCGCCTATTCGGGGCGCTGCCTGTTATCGGGTTATTTTAACCACCGTGATCCGAACCAGGGGACCTGTACCAATGCCTGTCGCTGGGAATACAAGATGCATGATGCCAGCGAGAATGAATCCGGTGATATAGAGAAGACCGCCCAAAAAATCGAATTCGATGCCATGGCCGCGATGAAAGAACAACAATTATTCCCCGAACCACAACAACGTCACCCGGCAGCGGACCAGGTCTATCTTGTCGAAGAAAAGACGCGTGCCGGTGAATTGATGCCGATCATCGAAGACGAGCATGGCACTTATATAATGAATTCTAAAGATCTACGTGCCATTCAGCATGTCGCACGCCTGGCGAAAATGGGCATTGATTCATTAAAAATCGAAGGCCGGACAAAATCACATTATTATGTTGCCCGCACCGCCCAACTCTATCGCCAGGCGATCGAAGACGCCGTGGCTGGCAGAGAATTTAATCCCGATCTATACGGCAAGTTGGAGAATCTTGCCAATCGGGGCTATACCGAAGGATTTTATCAACGCCACCCCGATCAGGATTATCAGAACTATTTACAGAATAACTCGACCCATACTCAGCAGCAGTTTGTTGGCGAGATCACCGGTTTTGATCAGGCACTGGGCATGGCTGAAATCGACGTTAAAAATAAATTTGAACTCGGTGATCGGCTCGAGATCATCGCGCCAGGTGGAAATCAGCATATTAAAGTGGAACATATTGAATCCCTGAAAGGTGAACCGATGGAAGTCGCCCCCGGCAGTGGTCATCACGTACGCGTCCCGATGCCCCCCGCAGATTACCAAAAGGCGCTGATTGCACGTTATTTATCCGAGGAGATTCGAACCTAAAGCTCAATCCCCTCAACGCCGATAACTAAGGCACCCCAACACTTAAAAAGATCAACATGGACTGTGAATACTAATAAAAATCTTTTTCTAACCATCGATCAAGGTGGTCATGCCAGCCGAGTGATGGCCTATGACGGTGAAGGTGAGATTGTGGCCAGTTTTTCTGAGCCGCTGACCACGCACACCCCGCAAACACATTTTGTTGAACACGATGCCGAGGAATTGCTAGCGGCGATTCGTAGCTGTCTCGAAAAGGTGGTCAGCAAATTGGCGGATCAATCTAAATACATCCGTGCCGTGGGCCTGGCCACACAGCGCTCAAACGTTGTTTGTTGGGATAAAAATACCGGTAAAGCCCTTTCACCCGTGATCAGTTGGCAAGACTTACGCGCCTACCAATGGCTTGCTGAACTTGGCCTCGATCGGGAAGACATTCATAAAAGTACCGGGTTATTACCCTCTGCTCACTATGGCGCAAGTAAAATACGCTGGTGT
>CAMYMO010000104.1 GCA_947259425.1 uncultured Ectothiorhodospiraceae bacterium
GAGGTGATGGGCGAATTCGACGATCAAGATGGCATTCTTGGAGGCGAGTCCGGCCAGTAAGAATAAACTGATCTGGGTAAAGATATTATTATCCCCCCCGGCAATGTAGACGCCAATGATCGCGGAGAGGATACTCATCGGCACAATCAAAATGATCGCCAGTGGTAAGGTCAGGCTTTCATATTGTGCAGCTAATACCAGGAACACTAAAAACAGGCATAACGGGAAAATATAAACGGCGGTATTACCGGCCAGTATTTGCTGGTATGTCAATTCAGTCCATTCAAAGTCCATGCCGGCCGGTAGAGTCTCATCAAGTATCTGTGTGATCGCTTGCTGGGCCTGACCAGACGAGTAACCCATGCCTGGGCTGCCATTAATATCGGCCGAACGGTACGAATTATAGTGCATCGCGATTTCAGGCCCGTAGGTTTCTTCAACATTAATCACCGATCCTAATGGCACCATTTGTCCATTGCTGTTACGCGTTTTTAAGCGAGTAATATCTTGCGGCGTTGAACGAAATTCTTTATCGGCCTGGGCGATGACCTGATAGGTGCGGCCAAATTGATTGAAGTCATTAACGTATAACGAACCCAAATAAATCTGCATGGTGCGAAAAACTTCTTCAACCGGGATACCCAGCTGAACCGCGCGGGTCCGATCCAGGTTTGCGTATAACTGTGGCACATTGACATTGTAGTTAGAATAAATGCCGGCTAATGCCGGGTTTTGATAGGCCTTCATCTTAACTTGATTGACCACATCATCCAGCACTTTATAACCTTGATCGCTTTTATCGAGTATTTGTAATTTAAAGCCACCGGTGATGCCCAGACCCCTTACCGGCGGCGGGGGAAAGATGGCAATAAAGGCCTCTTCGATTGCGGCGTACTTTTGTTGAAGCCGCCCGGCGATCGCCCCTGCACTTAAACTGGGATCATTTCGTTTATCAAAATCATCCAGGGTGACAAAGACGATACCGGCACTGGCAGAATTAACAAAGCCATTAACGGATAAGCCTGGAAACTGAACGGCATTGACGACGCCTTCTTCTGATAATGCCGCATCGGCCATCCTGCGCATGACAGATTCGGTGCGTTCCAGCGTGGCACCGGTGGGTAATTGTGCGAAGCTGATCAGGTACTGTTTATCCTGTGAAGGAATATAACCGGGTGGCACTAATTTAAAGCTGTACACGGTTAACATCACGAGTGCGCCAAAGATTCCCATCATGATCAATTTGCGTGTGGCAAAGATATGAACCGCTTTGGTATATTTTTTTTGACCGCGATCAAAACCTTTATTGAACAGGTTAAAGAACCAGCCCAATGTGGCATGTATAAATCGGGACAATTTCCCGTCTTGTTGATGCGACGGTTTTAATAATAATGCAGAAAGCGCGGGACTCAGGGTTAAAGAGTTTAAGGTTGAGATAAAGGTGGCAATCACAATCGTTAACGCAAACTGTTTGTAGAACATGCCGGATAGCCCGCTAATAAAGGCAATCGGGATAAACACACCGGCGATGACCAATGAGGTTGCGATGATCGGGTTAGTGACTTCTTTCATGGCTTGAATGGTGGCAAGACGTGGCGTCTTGCCTTCACGGATATTACGCTCGACATTTTCAACGACCACGATCGCATCGTCGACCACAATACCGACCGCCAGGATCAGACCGAACAGCGATAATACGTTTATCGAGAAACCCAGCAGGTACATAACGGCAAAGGTGCCGACAATGGAAACCGGCACGGCCAGTAGCGGGATGATCGACGCGCGCCAGGTCTGCAAAAAGATAATGACCACTAACACGACCAGTGCAATCGCTTCTAATAACGTAATAACAACAGAGTTGATCGAACTGCGTACAAAAATCGTCGGATCGTAAACAATGCTGTAGTCGAGATCTTCCGGAAAGGTTTTTTTCAGATCTTTCATTGCCGCGCGGACATGGTTTGATATGTCTAAGGCATTCGAGCCGGGGGCCGCGAAGATGGGAATGGCGACGGCTGGCTTGTTATTCAATAAGGAGCGCAAGCCATAACTTTGTGCATCAAGTTCGATACGGGCAATATCTTTCAAGCGGGTAACAATACCATTGCGGTCACGCTTGACCAGCACCTGTTCAAATTCTTCAACAGACTCTAATCGACCCTGAACATTGATCGGTAATTGAAGTTGCACCTTATCTTTATAAGGCGGGCCACCGATAACACCGGCGGCGACCTGAATGTTTTGTCCGCGTATCGCATCAACGACTTCTCCGGGGGTCATGTTCCGTTCGGCGATCTTGTCGGGGTCTAGCCAGATACGCATCGCATAGTCGCCTGAACCGAATAACATAACCTGTCCGACGCCGGGAATTTGTGCGAGCTGATCACGAATATGTAAGGTGCCATAGTTTCGTAAATAGAGCATGTCATAACGTTCGTTCGGCGAACGTAAATGCACGACCATGGTGAGGTCGGGCGAACTTTTTGCGACGGTCACACCGAGTTGACGGGTCACATCGGGTAATCGTGGTAATGCCTGGGAGACGCGATTCTGGACAAGTTGCTGAGCCAGATCGGGATTGGTTCCGATCGCAAAGGTTATGGTCATCGAAAGTCGACCATCTGCCGCCGCGAGTGAATTCATGTACAGCATATTTTCAACACCATTAATTGATTCTTCCAATGGGGTTGCCACCGTTTCAGATATCACGGATGGATTAGCGCCGGGAAAAAAGGCATTAACTTGTATCGAAGGTGGGCTGATCTCTGGATATTCCGATATCGGCAGTTGAAACATCGCGACCAGGCCGAAGACAAATATCAACAATGAGATGACACTCGCTAATATCGGGCGATCAATAAAGTGACTGGAAAAATTCATGGTAAAACCTCAGCGCTTCCTTGCATTATTATTTGTTTTAATCGAGTTGCTAATAGCGATTAAGCGTTATGTATTATTTGCTGTCTTCTCGGTGGTTGATATTTTCGGCTCGACCAGCATGTTGGGTCGAATACGCATTAAACCACGGGTAATGACTTTATCTCCGGTATTTAAGCCCGAACGTATAACACGGTGGCCATCGACACTGTCACCGAGTTGAACTTCTCGGTAAGTGGTTTTATTTTCATTATTGACAATATATACAAACTTACGATTTTGATCGGTGCCAATCGCTAACTCATTAACAAGAATTCTTTGCTTTTCGCTGGCACTGCCGACTTTAATATGAGCGTACATACCGGGTAATAGTCGACCCTGCGGGTTTTCGAAAATTGCACGGGCACGAATGGTCCCGGAGGCAGGATCAATTTTATTATCGAAGGCATGCATTTTTCCGGGGTACATGGTTTTATCATTTTGTAAATGCAGTTTTACCGGAATAACATCCGCCGCATTCTGTCCGGGCGATAATTCACGAATATAATTTAAATAGGTCTGCTCATCCATTTCAAAGTCTGCATAAATATTTTTACTTGAAACAATCGTGGTTAACAGTGGCGATTCAGAACCGGAGGCGACCAGATTGCCAACGGTTATTTCGCTGCGACTAAGACGTCCTGATACAGGGGCTTTAATATAAGCATGATCGAGGTTGACTTCAGCTTCCGTTAATTGTGCTTCTGCACTTTTTACCTCGGCCTCAGTGACCAGTCGGGTGTTAGCGCGTTCATCATAAATACGTTGGGAAATCACTTTGGTATTGATAAGATTTTTTGAACGTTTGTATTCTTTATCGGCTAGAGTATAGCGTTTGCGTGCGGCGACCAGATCGGCTTTGGCTTTTTCGACGGCGGCAATGAAAGGCCTGGGATCGATAATATATAGGACATCGCCCTTAGTCACTTGCTGGCCATCGACAAATTTCACTTCAGTAATCAGGCCGGTAACTTGAGGACGTATTTCAACATAATCAACCGCGGTGAGGCGTCCGGAAAAATTTTTCCAGAGGCGAATGTTTTGTGATTTGATTAAGGTCACCTCGACAGGCATAGCCTGTGGCTTTGCCATTTCTTTCTCCTGACTATCATCCGCAAATACAATTTTAAATAAGACGATTGAGCCAATGAGCCCTAACACCAGTATGATATTCCTGATGTTCAAGATCGTTGCTAGTTTGTTTGCGCTTGCCATTGAATGGTCTCCTTGAGACGACGCTACTGTTTAAGATGCGG
>CAMYMO010000105.1 GCA_947259425.1 uncultured Ectothiorhodospiraceae bacterium
GTAAAATTTCCTGGGCATATAATTTAAAATCATCTTCATCGATGGCCTTGCTGATCCGCTGTGACCAGTACATTTCAGATTTACGTTTATTTAATTCCTGATTGCTTTGTTGATATATTTGGACGCGATTGCGCCCTAAATCTTTTGCAGTGTAACAGGCGGTGTCAACCGCACTCATGACCTCGGCGAGTGAGGTGGAATCCTCATTGATCATAATAAGGCCAATGCTGACGCCGATATCAAATACCTTATCATCCCAGTAGAAATGAAATTTATCGATGGCGGTCCTGATGGAGTCGGCAATTTCCGAGGCCTTTGTTATCGGACAACCATCTAATAGAATCCCGAATTCATCGCCGCCCAATCGCGCCAAGGTATCACTCTCGCGTAACATCTGCGCAATCATTTTAGAGATTTGTTTTAGTAGTTCGTCGCCGGCATTGTGGCCGCCCATGTCATTAATGATTTTGAATTGATCCAAATCCAGATATAGCAATGCATATTGTGTGTATTCAGATTTTGCATTATTGATGGCCTGGTTAAGGCGGATTTCAAATTCACGCCGATTAACCAGGCCGGTTAACTCGTCATGACTAGCCTGGTGGGAGAGTTGTTTGGCCAGTTCGCGTGTTTCGGTCACATCTCTAAACACCACCACACCACCGAAACTTTTATTGTTTGAATCCAGTATCGCACTGGCTTTGTATTCGATCTCAAAGCGATTTTTATTTCGATCGATTAACACGCTGTGTTCATCGGAGTTAATACTTTCCCGCGTGGCAATGGCCTGGGTGACCGGATTGGACAGGGGTTTTGTCGTTTTACTGTCGACGATGCACATGATATCGAGGATGGGTGTGTTGGCTGCTTCCGTGTTCGACCAGCCGGTCATCTTTTCGGCTTCTTTGTTCATAAACTGGATATGACCATAGGCATTGGTGGTTATAACTGCATCACCAATTGAACCCAGCGTAACTTGCGCCAGTTTTTTTTCGATAAAGTTTAGCTTTGCAATCCTGGAGGTAGTGCGAATGACAAAAATCGCAAGCGTCAGTCCTATTAAAAATGAGCCAAGGCCAAGGAACATTAATACGATTAATGCATTTTCATGATTACGGTTGATGGTATCAATGCGAAAATTGATATTCTCACGCAAAAAGGTTTGGTATTGATCTATGATATCAAATACCTGATTTTGTAACGGGATACCTTTAGAAATTAATATCGATTTGGCCTGTACAATATCGTAGGCCTGCACTAAATCCACGATTTCCTGTTGAGCGGGTATCGCCTTGCCTGATCGTTCACCTTGTTTTTTGAGAAAGTCTTTTTCTTTTTCGGTATCGCTCAGGGAAATTAATTCCAACCGGGCATTGGCAAATCGGGCGCCATGACGATTGAATTCAAGAAACTGAGCATCACGCTCAAACGGATCGTCCAGGCTAACCATATTAAACAAACACAAACTGCGTTCGCGCGCGGCGCTTTTCATGATGGTGAGTAATTGAGATTTTTGTGACTGTTTATTAACGATGGTGTTGATGTCGTTGATGGTATTTTGTCGTTGTTGCAAGCCAAATAATAAGGTTCCCGCGCCGATGCCCAGCATTAGACTGAATCCAATGATTAATAAAGCTTTACCCTGAGTAGGGTTAGGGATGGCGTCTTGTGGTTCGGTTTTTGGCATTTTATTTTCATTTTAGCCTTAATTAAAAACGAAGAGTAGTGTCAAGCATATTTCGGGGGAGGATAAATCTGTGCAAGACGTACGATGATTTACACAGTACAATACTAAGCTATGTCTGGAAACACTTTTGGAAAAATTTTCACCATTACCAGCTTTGGTGAGAGTCATGGCCCGGCTTTAGGGTGCATTGTTGATGGCTGCCCGCCAGGGATGTCATTGTCTGAGGCGGATTTGCAAGACGATTTAGAACGCCGCAAGCCAGGAAAAACCCGTCACACAACACAGCGTCGTGAAGACGATGTGGTGAAAATTATGTCAGGCGTGTTCGAAGGTAAAACCACGGGCACCCCGATCGGGCTTATCATCGAAAATACCGATCAACGTTCCAAAGATTACTCTAATATAATGGATCAATTCAGACCCGGCCATGCTGATTACACTTACTTACAAAAATACGGGGTTCGGGACTATCGTGGTGGCGGACGTTCTTCGGCGCGGGAAACTGCGATGCGGGTGGCTGCCGGTGCAATTGCCAAGAAATATTTAAATGAACGTCATGGCATCGAGATCAAAGGTTATATGGACCAGTTAGGTCCGATTAAAGCCGAGGCATTTGATTGGGAGCAAGTTGAACAAAATCCGTTCTTTTTCCCGGATGCGAATAAGGTTGCTGACCTGGAAGCGTACATGGATGCCTTGCGTAAAGAGGGTAATTCGGTCGGTGCGCGCATTAATGTGGTGGCCAGCGGTATGATGCCGGGTTTAGGTGAGCCCATTTTTGATCGTCTCGATGCCGATATCGCGCATGCGATGATGAGCATTAACGCAGTGAAAGGCGTTGAAGTCGGTGCGGGATTTGAGAGTGTCACCCAGAAAGGCACCGAACACCGAGATGAGATGACCCCCGAAGGTTTTCTCTCGAATCATGCCGGTGGGGTGTTAGGTGGCATCTCTTCCGGGCAAGATATTCTGGTCAGTATTGCATTAAAACCCACTTCCAGTATCCGCTTGCCGGGTAAAAGCATTGATACAAAGGGGAACGCAACCGAAGTGGTGACCACCGGTCGTCATGATCCCTGTGTGGGCATTCGAGCCACGCCGATTGCCGAAGCGATGCTTGCCGTTGTGTTAATGGATCACGTATTACGCCATCGCGCTCAAAATATGGATGTCACTGTATCAACGCCGGTTATACCCGCAGGGCACATTTCCTGCGAATAAGGACTAAATCGTAAGATGAACGCGGTTTCATCGCCTGCGCCTTATTGGCGTCTTTCTGGATTCTATTTTTTCTACTTTGCCAGTCTCGGTGCTTTCCTGCCTTATTTGGGCCCTTATCTTGATTCTTTAAGTTTGAGTCCTTTCCAAATTGGCGTATTGGTTGCGATTACCATGGCAACCAAGATCATTGCGCCAAATATCTGGGGTTGGATAGCCGATCATACCGGCAAACGAATGCGCATTGTGCAATTAGGTTGTTTGTTAGCGGCGATGGCGTTTTCAATATTATTGATCGAACAAACTTTTTTGCTCCTGATTGTCGTGTTGAGCCTGTTTAGTTTTTTCTGGAATGCGGCCTTGCCTCAATTCGAGGCAACGACTTTTAACTATATACGCGATCAGGTCGATCGTTATAGTGCGATTCGACTGTGGGGTTCGATTGGTTTTGTCATTTCGGTTGTCATATTAGGCTATGTTTATGAAACCGTCCCTTATTCTACCTTTCCTTATATCTTTTCGATTTTATTAATTGCAATTTGGTTGATGAGCTTAAGCGTACCTGAATCTGCTGCAGGCCATTTGCAATTGGAGCATGAACCCTTAAAAACGATATTACGGAAACCGCAGGTGGTTGGCTTGTTATTAACCTGTTTCTTTATGCAGGCCAGCCATGGTCCTTATTACGCTTTTTATAATCTTTACATGCAGAGTTTTAACTATTCGAGTGATGTCATTGGTTGGTTGTGGGGAATCGGCGTGAGCGCCGAAGTTATATTATTAGTCTTTATGTATCGATTGTTAAAGGTTTATTCCTTACGTAACCTGTTAATCGCAAGTCTGGTTTTGGCGCTGATTCGATGGCTGCTTACCGCGATGTTTCCTACCATGACCTGGGTCATGGTGATTGCACAGTTACTGCATGCCGCGACGTTTGGTTTATATCATGTCGCTGCTATTCGATTGATACATCAATGGTTTCAAGGCCGTCATCAGGGCAAAGGCCAGGCGCTTTATAGCAGTTTGAGTTTTGGCGCCGGTGGGGCGATTGGCAGTCTATATAGTGGTTTTGCCTGGGATTATTTGGGACGGGCCTGGATCTTTTATGGCGCGGTTATCTTTTGTCTGGCCGGGCTTTGGTTTGCCATTCGCTACATTAAACCCGAAAAGGGCTAGAATAATTGGGGGCAGCGTAACATTGCCCCAATTATACGCTATATATATCTTAGCTTAGGCCGA
>CAMYMO010000106.1 GCA_947259425.1 uncultured Ectothiorhodospiraceae bacterium
ATGTTTGTATTTAACTTACTCAATGTTAAGCATGAAAAAGATAACCCATAACCAGTACTTAATTTTTCTCGGCGCAATATTCATTGTATGGACCTTTATATTAGGATTAAATCCTCATCACCGTGCTGACTGGGCATTGGAAAATGCGCTGGTACTCGTTTTCGTAATTGTAATCGCCAGTACCTACAAATCATTTCCCCTCTCCAGAATATCTTATACGTTAATATTCATTTTTCTTTTTCTTCATGAAGTGGGCGCGCATTATACCTATGCTAAAGTCCCGTATAACAATTGGACGCAACAACTATTTGGCTTTAATTTAAATGACGTATTGGGTTTTGAACGAAATCATTTTGATCGCTTAATCCACTTTAGCTACGGATTGTTACTCGCCTACCCCATTCGTGAAATGTTTATCCGTATTGCTGCCGTTAAAGGTTTCTGGGGATATTTTTTACCGCTTGATCTCACTATGTCGACCTCGATGCTTTTTGAGTTATTTGAATGGGGAGCGGCCGAATTTTTCGGAGGCGAGCTTGGTATGGCTTATTTAGGGACTCAAGGTGATGTCTGGGATGCCCATAAAGATATGGCGCTGGCAAGCCTGGGCGCATTAATCACCATGCTGATCACTGCCGGGATTAATTTTGGTTTGCAGCGAGATTTTGCCCGGGAATGGGTACAGAGCCTGAGCGTGAAAGGCAAACACCCCCTTGGTGAAGAGGCGATAAAAAAGATGATCAATGAAAAAAACAATATAAAATAAGCTGCCGTTTTATCAATCGCAGCAGAGTAGATTAACAATTCTTTACTCTACTTCGTAGTCACCTTTTTGTAGCTGCAAAATCTTTATCTGGACAAAGCCACCCAATGCCGCCTGAATTTGTGGCACCGTGATATGATTGCCATAGCCTGGGTCTCCCCAGTAGCTGCAAGCAAGCCGGCGAATATCAGGATGTTTATCTGAGTGAATAGTCAGTTCAGTTGTATATTCGGTTGCCGTCGGACCTCCTAATGCCATCTGAAATCCAATCGCGGATTCGGTTGTAGCCAGTTGCGTAGTTGTTCGGGATTTTGCTAAAAAATCAGTATGCCTGACTTTGGTTACAATAAATTTGTCAGGCGCAATGATTTGTTCTGTTTCATTTACCTTCCAGGATAAAAACCAGCAATTATATTCGTATTGATCCAGTTCACTTAGCGTCACCACTTTACCGCCCTGAAGATAAACCCGCCCGCTATTCGGTAAGATTTTCAGGCTTTGTTTTACAATAACATGTGTACCCACAGGAATATTGTAAAATACTGAAGAAACCGGATAACTGCTACCCGCACAAGCGGCGATTCCTACTATACTTAATAACAGAAAAATTAATCGCACATAACACCTCCTATCACTTTATATCACGTACTCATGTTCTCTTTTCCGTGCTATCTTAAGTATATATAGTAGGACATTGGATTCAAGATTTCGAATTGAGAGGCAAAATGAAATTAATTCTACCCTTTTTTACTCTGTTGAGCCTATTTTCAGCAGCCTATGTTATCGCAAATACCGAGGCGACTGAACAACAAAACCCCGCTGACCAGCTGAACAAAGCAAGCGATAAACAAAAATCAAAAAGCGAAGCTAAAAAAATCCCCCTGTCTCTATCTCGCGGTCAGCTACTATACGAACATCATTGCTTAAAATGTCATGAAAGTAATATTCATATTCGAAAAAAGGCTAAGGCACAAAATGTCGCAGATATACAATCCTGGGTTAATAAGTGGCAAGCACATGAAAAATTAAACTGGGATATATCTGAAATAAATGCGGTTACTGAATACCTGTTAAAACGTTATTATAAATTTAAATAAACCACTTCATTTCGCTATGAAACACAATACCCAATCTCTACTAAGCATTGCGGGTTAGCGTGGTTGAGGCCCGAGCTCCGGTTTAGGTCTAACCGGTCTACCTTGCTGCGGCGGCCTAGGTATATAGAGTGGGTAATAACGATCTTTAAGCTCTGCTTCTCTTTCGGCCTGTTTCCTCGCATCCTCTGCCCGCTTCTTATTTTGTTCTTGCTGACGCTTTTTAGTCTGTTCTAGCTCACGCTTTTGATTCGCTGCTGCTCGGTCACTTTGACGTTGCAAGCGTTCTTTTTCCATTTCCCCAGCAAGATTTTTAATCTGTTCTATGTTTGAATTACTTGAATCTTTCATCGTTGAATGGCCTTTGCTCTGTATATTCAACTTTTCAGTCTGAGCTGAATTTTTAGGCGGTGTTGATGAATAGGTTACGTTACCTTCAGCATCAGTAGACTTATACACCCGACTTGCGTGGGTTTTATCGACCGTAAATATAATCAAAATACTAACGACCATCGATAAGAATGGCTTCATAAAATCTTCCCAGGAAAACTATGTCCACAACAGAGGGTTCGACAATTGATATAAGAAAAAATTTCACTTTTTTGACTGAAATGCTAGATAACAATAGCATCCATATAATAAATAGGTAATAAATATTAAAATATTAACAATTAAAACGGCAACACATTTATCAAATTATTGCTTCATAAAATTATTTTATAATTTAAACCATAGTCATTTTTATTGATATATATCAATACATCCTTAAATCCATGCCTCGACATCTTCAACCGATCGCTTCAATATAGTGATTACGTCGTACAGTGATCGAAGGATGGATATATGTACAATTCATATCGATTATTAATATGTATTTTATTTGTTCTTGCTTCGTACCAAATGGCATCTGCCCAGGAATCTGATATAAATAAGATTTCTTTAATAATAAAACAAAAACAATCAACACCGACAATTCTAAAGCAAGCGATAGAAATCGGGCGAGAACGCGCTTTATTATGTTCAGTATGTCATGGCACTGATGGTAATAGTACAAAGTCAGATGTACCTAACCTTGCCGGCCAGAATCCAGTTTACCTACTGGAACAAATAGAAAAATTTGCCGATGGACGACGTAAAAATTACGTAATGAATTCACTCGCCAAAGATTTTTCAACTGAGGATAAGATCAATCTCGCCATTTTTTATAATAATATGCCGGTAAAACCTGCTTCAGTGGATAAAAACCTGGCTCAAAAAGGTAAACAATTATATGAAACGCAATGCAGTTCATGCCATGGTAAACATGGCGCTGGTAGCACCAGTTTTGCCCGTATTGCAGGCCAACAACCCATCTATGTTTTTGAAACGCTGAAACAATTCCGAGACAATGCAAACGACGATAGGTTAAAAAAAGCAACAAAACGAAAGAGTTCTATAATGGAGCCGATTGTAAAACAATATTCTGATAACGAGTTAAGAGTAATATCTGCTTACATAGCCCAGTTACATTAAATACTGAATATACATTAGATTCTATAAGTTAAACTTTAATTACTCTTTTAAGGTAATTATATAATGTCTAATGCCTGATACTTGGCGAAGGGGTGTGAATTAATATCAGCTCCCCACCATTTTGCTGCTGTAGAGTATAAGTGGCGGAAATCCGTTGTATATCGGAGGTTTTTATTCTCCAGTCTAGTCAATGAAGGTTGTTGCCCATATAGACCGCCTTTAACCTGACCTCCCAGCATTAAATGAGCGGCAGCGGTACCGTGATCAGTACCACGACTTCCATTTTCAGCTGCCCTTCGCCCGAATTCTGAGTAGGTCATAACTAAAACCTTGTCCCATTGTCCATTTTTTTGCATTGATCGCTCAAATGCAGACAGGGCCTCTGCTAATTGCTTTAACAGATTTTTATGTCGTCCCTTTTGATTGCTATGTGTATCAAAGCTTCCATGTGATAATTTTATTACCGCAGTGTCTACTCCGCTGTTTATCAAATGTGCGGTCATCGCCATTTTTCGCCCAATCATCGAACGGGGGAAATTTTCATGTTCTACTTTATTCATACCAATCTTAGCCTCTATGTTTTGAGCTGAATCAAAGACACCCTGTTGCATTTTTAATATATGTGTTAATGCCTCATTGGCAGACGTAGATTGAATATTTTTAATTCTTTGCGCTTGCTTGATAAATTGTTGCGGATTTTTCATTACTAAAGTCCGAACCGACTGACCAATAAGAGGCCCCATATCATGACCAATGACAATT
>CAMYMO010000107.1 GCA_947259425.1 uncultured Ectothiorhodospiraceae bacterium
AAGGAACCTGGCGATATTGTGCCCTTGCACAGTCATATATTAACTATCTACGACCCTAATAGTTTAATTGCAAAAATAAACGTCTCTGAAATTATATTGCATAGTATTAAACTGAATAGCCAGATTAGCATAAGGGTAGATGCCCTGGGTGATACCAAGATTAGTGGGACCATCAATCGTAAACATCCCCTGATCAATTCCTCCACACGGCAGGGCATTGTTGAGGTTAGAATAAATAATCCTCCCGATGGGGCGTATCCAGGACAACTGGCTCGCGCGAAAATCAAAGGCCAAACTGAACCCCTTCCCTATTTACCGTTACACGTCGTTCGTCACGATACACGTGGTGCATATGTTTTTCGTATCAACAAAACAAACAAGGCTGAATACACGAGCGTAAAAACAGGTATTCAGCTTGGTGAACAAGTCGAGATCATTTCTGGTTTAGAAGATGGTGATCAGGTGGTCAGCAAAGGATTTTTAAAGTTACGTAACAATACACTTGTCAAGATAAATACCGTCGGGAAAAACCAAAAGTTCGAATCGACGAAGACCACTGAATAACATGAAAAAACGCTTTCGCACAGGAGGACTTGCCGCCTGGTCAATTCATCGACCTGTCACGGTCACCATGTTGGCGTTGAGCATTGTAGTAATCGGTTTTTTCTCATTGGATCGCCTAAGCACAGACTTGTTGCCACATATTATCTATCCAGAGGTACGAGTTATTGTCAGCCAGCCTGGTGTACCCGCCAACATCATGGAGGATCAGGTTACTCGACAATTAGAGGAACAACTCACAATAACTGAAGGTGCCATTTCCGTTCAATCTAATACCTCGGAAGGTACTAGCCGAGTAAGCATTAGCTTTCCGTATGGAACCGACATTGATATCGCCTTACGAGATGCCAGTACCCGACTTGATCGGGCGAAACGATTTTTACCCGAGGGGATCGACCCGCCGATTATATATAAGCGAGATCCATCCCAAATTCCGGTTCTTGAATTAGCGGTCAGCTCCAGCAGCCTGGATGCGGTAAAATTACGCGAATGGGTTGATTATAACTTTAGTCGCTGGTTTATAAATTTACCTGGTGTCGCTGCGGCTGAGATTGGTGGCGGCAACAAACGCGAAATACAAATCATTATTGATCAAGAACGTCTGGCCAGCTTTGGTTATAGTTTTGAGGATCTGGCCGGAAAGATAAAAGATAATAACGTAGAAATACCCGGCGGTCGTTTGTTAACAAAAAATCGCGAAATCAGTGCGCGTGCATTTGCTCGGTTTAAATCCGTTGATGAAATAAAGCAACTGCCCCTATGGAATACAAATAACCCAACTTCGAAAATTATTCGCTTGTCTGACGTTGCCCGCGTTGTTGATTTATACGAAGACGAACGACTTCGCGTAAGACTAAACAAAGAACCTTCCATTAAATTATCAATCCAGAAACAACCACAAGCAAATACGGTTGCTGTTGTTGATGCCGTAAAAAATCGTCTTGAGTGGTTAAGAACGGAAAATTTAATTCCAGATAATATCAATATCGGCACGATTGATGATCAATCTACTTTTATTCGTTATGCCCTCAGGAATGCCAGTCTTGCTGCATTGAGTGGCGCCGTGCTGGCGATGTTAGTCGTATATATTTTTTTAGGCAGCTTGCGTCGCACACTTATTATCGGTACAGCCATTCCATTAGCTATCATGGTGACCTTTATTATTATGTCACTCGGCAATCTTACTTTGAATATAATGACGCTTGGTGGTATAGCTTTGGGGGTCGGGCTACTCATTGATAGCACCATCATCATGCTGGAAAACATCACTCGCCACCAACGTGCTGGCGAAGAACCCTTAGCGGCATCGATTAATGCTGCGACTGAAATTAATAGTGCCATTGTCGCTTCAACCAGCACTAACCTCGCCGCCATCCTGCCTTTTCTATTTATTTCCGGGATTATTGGCTTATTGTTTAGCGATCTTATATTCACCTTAACCGCAGCAATTAGTGCTTCCTTACTAGTCGCATTGACACTAGTACCCAGTCTCGGTGCAAAAATCGTAAACGAT
This sequence comes from uncultured Ectothiorhodospiraceae bacterium, assembly GCA_947259425.1. Lineage (GTDB taxonomy): Bacteria > Pseudomonadota > Gammaproteobacteria > UBA6429 > Thiohalophilaceae > SZUA-24. The sequence continues at coordinate 2,075 of CAMYMO010000107.1, forward strand.
AAAAATCATATCACCCAACCAACGAAATTAATTAACTCACTTCTCCTTCATCTTAATCAACTGCTAACTCGCGTATTAGCAAAGATTCTCAAACTATCATGGAAACCATTTTTAATTCTTATTCCATTATTGGTATTAGCGATTGCGCATATTTTTATTTTTAGTAAAGAAACTTTTCTCCCTCCCGTAGATGAAGGACAAATTCGAGTCTACGTCAAAGCGGACACAGGTACACAGTTCAATAATATGGACGAAGCGATAACTAAATTAGAAAATCTTTTTCTTAAACAACCCGAAGTAAAAACGGTATTCACCACATCTGGAGGCTTTGTATTTGGGCGGACTGAACGCCTCTCAAGCAATAGCGGTAGCTTATATGTAAAATTACATCCCCAATTCAAATCAGAACAATGGATCAAAAAAATAAACAAAAAAATTAGTGACCTAAAATTAATCGGCTTTACCGTTCGCGTTCGAAATCGAGGCGTGCGTGGCATCCGTATCAGCCATGGCGATGATGATATTAGTATTCGCGTATTAGGCAATGACATCGAGCAGCTTGAAATAATCGGTGATGAGATTGTTAAACGTATCGAAGAAGTTAAAGGTCTTCGGAATCTCAGCCAAACCTATGAGGAAGTTCGGGAAGAAATTAGTGTCAATATCGATCGTGAACGTGCAGCCAATTTAGGAATTGAAACCAGCGCCATCGGCGATGCTTTACAAGTTGCGCTTGAAGGCAAAGTGATCTCTGAATATTTAGAAGGTGATCGCGCTCATGATATTAGAATACGCCTGCCAACTAACTCTATCACGACACGCGATGATCTAAATAACCTTTTAGTTGGTTATAAAGACGACAAGGCAATACGTTTAATTGAAGTGGCCACACCCGAATTAACCCAATCACCACAGGTTATCAAACGCGACAATCAACGCCGAATTGTTGAAGTGAGCGCATCGCTTACCGCACAGGCCGATCTAAAACAAATTATGTACGATATCGATTCACAACTTAGTGATTTATCTTTACCCGATGGATATGCGTTATATGATGGTGGCGCTACTAAGACATTACAAGAAAGCCAGAAAACAGGGCTTATTTTAATCGCGCTTGCCATTTTTTTAGTCTACGTCGTCATGGCGATACAATATGAATCGTTTAAAAACCCATTAATCATTTTATTCAGTTTGCCCTTTGGATTAATCGGTGTTGCTCTGGGATTGTGGCTGTCAGATTTGCCTGAGGGTCTAATTGTTTCAATGCCGGTTAAATTAGGCATCATTATGTTAGCCGGAATAGTGGTGAACAACGCGATTGTATTAGTCGAGCAGATCGAGATCCAACGTGAACGTGGACATTCGATAAATCAGGCTATCATCGAGGCCGTGAAACTTCGATTGCGACCGATTTTAATGACGACCTTAACAACGGTTTTTGGCATGATGCCATTAGCGTTAGGACTGGGACGAGGTTCAGAAATGTTACAACCCCTCGCGATAGTCATCGTCTGGGGATTATTTTTCTCGATGTTGGTCAGCTTGATTATCGTTCCAAGTTTATACAATCTTTTTCATGTACGCCGGAATACAACTTCGACGGCTTGAACTGACCTACGATTTTCCTGCCGTTGGGTATGAGCTGGTCTGTTCCCCACCCGGCTCAAACCATTTCAACTTGTCATGTAACTGAACGACGTTACCGACAATAATCAGCGTGGGGGGTTTCACGTCATTTTTTACCACTAAGTCGGCCAATGAATTTAGATCGCCGATATGTACTCGCTGATTCTGAATCGTCCCTTGCTCCACCAATGCTGCTGGAGTACTGGCATCTAAACCATGTTTGATTAACTTCTCACATAATGGTGCGACGGTATGCAACCCCATATAAAAGACGACCGTCTGATTGGGTTGCGCGATCGCATTCCAATTTAAATTCGTACTCCCATCTTTTAAATGTCCCGTTACAAACATACACGATTGCACATAATCCCGATGTGTCAGTGGAATGCCGGCATAGGATGAACAACCCGCTGCGGCGGTT
>CAMYMO010000108.1 GCA_947259425.1 uncultured Ectothiorhodospiraceae bacterium
ATGGGTGTATTAGAAGGCTAAGCCTTAATCCCACTTCTCACCCTTTTAAAAATTATATAGAGGAATTCTGCAATGACTGCAAAAGAAGTAAAATTTTCTGACGAAGCACGCCAACGTATGCTGGCGGGTGTAAATGTTCTGGCAAATGCCGTTAAGGTAACCTTGGGTCCTAAAGGCCGTAACGTTGTTTTAGATAAAAGTTTTGGCGCACCAACCATCACAAAAGATGGTGTTTCGGTCGCAAAAGAAATTGAATTAAGTGACAAGTTCGAAAACATGGGCGCGCAAATGGTGAAGGAAGTGTCTTCACAAACCTCTGATGTGGCCGGTGACGGAACCACGACAGCGACTGTACTTGCTCAGTCTATCTTGACTGAAGGCATCGATAAAGCAGTTGCCGCTTCAGTTGAACAGTTAAAAGGTCAGTCAAAACCTTGTTCTGATAATAAAGCGATTGCTCAAGTGGGTACCATCTCGGCTAACTCTGATGAGGAAATCGGTGGCATCATCGCGGACGCAATGGATAAAGTCGGTAAAGAAGGCGTTATCACCGTAGAAGAAGGTTCTGGTTTAGCGAATGAACTGGCGGTTGTTGAAGGTATGCAATTTGACCGCGGTTATTTGTCTCCTTACTTTGTCAATAACCAGCAAAGCATGAGCGCCGAACTTGAAGAGCCTTATGTTTTATTACATGACAAAAAAATCTCTAACATCCGCGAATTGCTACCAGTATTAGAAGGTGTAGCAAAAGCCGGTAAACCTTTATTGATAATTGCTGAAGATATTGAAGGTGAAGCATTAGCAACTTTAGTTGTTAATAACATTCGTGGCATCGTTAAAGTTGCTGCGGTTAAAGCGCCCGGTTTTGGTGACCGTCGTAAAGCGATGTTACAGGATATTGCTGTGTTGACGGGTGCGACCGTTATCTCTGAAGAAGTTGGTCTTAGTTTAGAAAAAGCGACTTTAGATGACCTGGGTTCTGCCAAGAAGATCCAGGTAACAAAAGAAGAAACCACCGTTATCGATGGTGCTGGTCAGCACAAAGAAATTGAAGATCGTGTTGGTCAGATTCGTGCGCAGATCGAAGAAGCCACTTCTGACTACGATAAAGAAAAACTGCAGGAGCGTGTTGCTAAATTAGCAGGCGGTGTTGCGTTGATCAAAGTCGGTGCAGCGACTGAAGTTGAAATGAAAGAAAAGAAAGCTCGTGTTGAAGATGCACTACATGCAACTCGCGCTGCGGTTGAAGAAGGTGTTGTTCCTGGCGGCGGTGTTGCCCTGGTTCGTGCTGAAGCAACCTTAGGTGAATTGAAAGGTGATAACCACGATCAAGACGTTGGTATCGATATCGCACGTCGTGCCATGACCGAACCACTACGTACTATTGTTTCCAATGCCGGTGGTGAAGCTTCAGTTGTGTTGAACAAGGTTGTCGAAGGTAAAGGTAACTTTGGTTTCAATGCCGCGACAGATGAATACGGTGATATGGTTAAAATGGGTATCCTGGATCCAACTAAAGTGACTCGTTCTGCATTGCAAAACGCCGCTTCGGTTGCTGGTCTGATGATTACTACCGAAGCCATGGTCGCTGACGTACCAAGTGACGACGCCGGTGCTGGCGCAGGCATGCCTGATATGGGCGGCATGGGCGGTATGGGTGGAATGGGCGGCATGATGTAATTGCCCTTTCATCATCTGTGTAAATAGAAAGCCCCGCAGTGCGGGGCTTTTTTTTGTATGAGAGTTTTTTAGCTCGGTTACTTCCTTTGTTCGTTAACTGCAGTTGATATAGATCAACAATCTGTCAATAAGAATTGTTTAGTTGTAATCTTATTTGCGAATTATAAGATCTTATTCAGTAAGCTATTAACGTAAAAAAGTTAAAACATAGTAAATATGGGTTAACGATTCGTAAGCTGTAAATTACTGCAACTTACGCTGACTACATCAATGAAATGTTGACGAAGGAGGTACGTTATGGCTAAACAAATACTCGTAGTGTTTCTGCTTACGACTCTCATAAACCTTTCTGCATGTGGTGGAGGAAGTGATACGCCAAGCCCTGCTGCAAGCAATGACTGTGTGCTCGGAACCAGTACACTAGATGATTGCACTCTAGGTTAAAACAGGGAGTAAATAATTTGAGTTATTAGCAAGTTAATTCAATATTTGGAGGTGTACTATGAAAACGCTATTAAACATTTATTTTAAAAGAACGGCTGTGATGTTATTTTGTGCAGCGGTAATTACAACGGTGTCTGCCGGCGAAATTACTTATCCGGATAACTCATACTCCAGTGGAGATACACTTACTGCAAGTGATTTGAATGACAAGTTCAATGAAATTAAAACAGACGTAAATGACAATAACAGTCGTTCACTGGACAATCAAAATGGAATTGCAGCTAATGAAGCTGATATACAAGATAATATGAATGCATTACCCGGTGTTGCAAGCTCAGAAGATAATACCTGTTGCACCGATATTCCAACAACACCGGTTACAAAGCAAAGTGTTGTGTTAACCCCACCAGGATCAGGTTATGCAATCGTTACATATACAGGGCATTGCCGGCTAATCCATGTAACTGGAAGTGATTCTCTTGTTCAGTCATTAAGTTTTGCAATTTCAACCAGCCCTGCAGATGTTATTACCAGTAATAGAAAGTGGTTTATTTTACCGGCTGGTTCAGCTAGCGGTGTCCACGCAACAGCTTGTTCTACACAAGCCGTTTTCCCAATATCCGGAGCAACGACATACTATCTAAACGCGGTTGCTGTTTTACCAAGGACTGGTGAAGCTGGCGAGATGGGGTGGGGAAATCTTCACGCACTTTTTGTACCTAACTTATATTAATCGATAATGAAATAGCCTCATGCGTTAATGCATGGGGCTGTTTAGTTTCAAGTAAGTAACAATATTTAATTTCTTGAGCTATACCTGACTTAGGAAAGAGTCTGGTAGACTTGGCAAAGTAGTGACTCTTCCCTAAAGTGAATGTATGTCAGGATACTTACAGAATATCTTAACTGAACAGCAATCAAGCGAAGCTGAAAAGTTCTTTATCGACGCAGAAAATTCATCTCTTCCTGCGGACCAAACCGAACTATTGAAAAAGTCTTTGTCGTTCGTTTGGTCTAATAGCCTGTATGTTGAACAGCGTTGCACCGTTAATCGGGATCATTTAATCGGTCTGCTCAAAACCGCTGACCTATTTCGGGACTATGACTTCGAGTATATCGTTAGACTGGTTAATACACGACTCGAAGATTGTCTGAATGAAAACGACTTAATGCGCAGGCTACGTGAGATGCGTCAGCGCGAATTGGTCAGGATTATCTGGCGTGACCTGGCAGGTTGGGCTGAGTTGGCTGAAACCATGCGTGAATTATCCTGGCTGGCCGATGCCTGTGTCGATGGTGCATTGAATCTTTTATACAAATGGAATTGCCAGAGCCTAGGGACACCTTTTGATAGTGAGGGCAATCAACAACAATTAATTGTGCTTGGTATGGGCAAGCTCGGTGGTCATGAACTAAATCTGTCATCCGATATCGATTTGATCTTTGCTTATCCGGAAGAGGGGGAAACGCGTGGTAACAAGACCATTACCAATCACGAGTTTTTCCAAAAGCTTGGCCAAAGCTTGATTAATGTTTTATCCAAATTAACAGCGGATGGTTTTGTATTTCGGGTCGATATGCGCCTTCGTCCATTTGGGAGCGGACCATTGGCTGTGAGTTTTGATGCCATGGAAGATTACTATCAGATGCACGGGCGAGAATGGGAACGTTACGCCATGATTAAGGCGCGTGTGATTGCTGGCGATCATGTCCAGGGAGAAAAACTGTTAGCACGTTTAAAACCGTTTGTTTATCGGCGTTACGTCGATTACAGCGCATTTGAATCAATACGCGAAATGAAGGCGATGATTCAGAAAGAGGTCAAACGTAAGAACAAGGAATTGAATATTAAGGTCGGTGCCGGTGGAATACGTGAAATTGAATTCATTGGCCAGGTGTTTCAACTTATACGGGGTGGTCGTGAGGTTAAACTGCAATCGCGTTCCATCTTAAAAACATTAGCGGCGTTGCAGGAACTTGCTATCCTGCCCGATTATGTTGTCGAACAACTAAATGACGCCTATGATTTTTTGCGCCGTACCGAACATCGTTTACAGGCCTGGCGAGATGAACAAACCCATAGTTTGCCGACGGATGAGATCGCTCAAAAACGTTTAGCGTTTAGTATGGGGTTTGATGGCTGGAATGCCTTTAACGAACAATTACAACATCACCGTACCCACGTGCATGAACACTTCGAACAGGTCTTTGTTGCGCCTCAAGCGGATACACCCAGTCAAGAAACGGTTGAACTTACCCCATTATGGCTTGGTGAGATCGAGGATGAGGAGGCCCTCGAGTTATTAACAAGCAGTGGGTTTAATGAAGCAAACGATGTCTGGCGGCATATTAAAACCGTACGCGAAAGCCGGGCCTATCGAAATCTATCAGCACGTGGCCATGAGCGTATGAATCGATTGATGCCATTATTTTTAAGTGCCTGCCAGGCAACTGAACAGCCCGATTTGTCATTTCTACGAGCATTAACGGTTATCGAAGCGGTGATGCAACGTTCAGTCTATTTAGTTTTATTGATTGAAAATCCGTTGGCGTTATCTCAGTTTATTCGCTTATGTGCCTCGAGCCCATGGATTACACGCTACTTGAGTCTTCATCCGCTGTTACTGGATGATTTATTAGATGTCGGTCAATTATTCGACCCACCTAAGCGTGACAGATTGAATCAGGAATTAACGACACGGATGGCGGATGTATTGGGTGATGAAGAACGCTCATTAGATGTGTTACGCCATTTTAAACAATCGCATTTTTTAAAGGTGGCAGCTGCAGATATCTTTGGCGCCTTACCATTGCCAGAGGTGAGTAACCATTTAAGCTGGATAGCCGAAGTGGTGTTAGAACATACGCTGAACCTGGCCTGGCATCACCTGGTGGCAAAACATGGTCGTCCGATTTGCACCCATGAAGGTGCTGTCTGTGATAGCGGTTTTGCGGTAATTGCCTATGGCAAATTGGGCGGCTATGAATTGGGATATAGCTCTGATTTGGATATGGTGTTTTTGCATAGTGGTGAATCTGAGAGCCTGGAAACAACCGGAGAGAAATCGACAGAAAAACCCGTGGCATTGGGGGTGTTTTTTGCCCGCCTGGGTCAGCGTATGATGCATATTTTAGGGGCGATGACGCCGGCCGGTGTCTTATTTGAAGTGGACATGCGTCTACGTCCCGATGGTGCCGCTGGGATGTTAGTCAGCAGTTTGAAGTCATTTGCCGGTTATCAGAAAAATAAGGCCTGGACCTGGGAGCATCAGGCACTGGTAAGAGCGAGAGTGGTTGCCGGTGATCCTGCGATCGCCACTGAATTTGAACGTATTCGGTCAGAGATCCTCAGCCAGAAGCGTGATATCGATGAATTGCGTCAATCTGTGATCGAAATGCGCCGGAAAATGTCCCAGGCTCAAAATAAGGCCAAGGCCGGCGAGTTTGATCTGAAACATAGCCAAGGAGGTATCGTCGATATTGAATTTATGGTGCAATATGGCGTTCTGGCGTTTAGTCATCAGTACGACGAATTATTGGAATGGACTGATAATATTCGCCTGTTGGAGGCCATGGCTCAGACGGGTGTGATGAGCGAGGCCGATGCTGCTTTTTTGAGCGAGACGTATCAACTGTATCGAAATCGATTACATCGCCTTAAGTTGCAGGAATCATCGGCCATCGTTGCGGCCAATCATTTCGAGCCGCAACAGCAAGGTGTGCAGCGAATTTGGTCCAGTTGGTTGGAAGTTTAATTATATAGTATGAGGAAGATGTAGATGTCGATGTCTGACAGAGATGGTGTTATTTGGTTTGATGGCAAGATGGTGCCCTGGCGCGAGGCTCAGGTGCATGTTTTGACCCATACCCTGCATTATGGCATGGGGGTGTTTGAAGGCGTACGCGCCTATAAAGCCGAACAAGGGACCGCTATATTTAGACTTGATGATCACACCAATCGCTTGTTTGAATCCGCACATATATTAGCCATGCCGTTGTTGTTTGATAAAGCGACTATCAACGAAGCACAAAAAGCGGCGGTGAAAGAGAATAACCTGGATAGCGCTTATCTGCGTCCAATGTGTTTTTATGGCTCGGAAGGCATGGGTTTGCGAGCGGACAACTTAAAAGTCCATACGATTGTTGCGGCCTGGGAATGGGGTGCCTATCTGGGTGAAGACAATATGAAAAATGGTTTGCGCATCAAGACATCTTCAATTACTCGCCATCATGTCAACATTACCATGTGTAGGGCTAAAGCAAATGGCAATTACATGAATTCAATGATGGCCCTGCAAGAGGCGATGCGCGATGGGTATGATGAGGCCTTATTACTGGATGTAGACGGTTTTGTGGCCGAAGGCAGTGGCGAAAACATTTTTTTGGTGAAAGATAATGTTATCTACACACCTGAGTTGACGTCTGCATTAGATGGAATAACCCGCAAGACCTTAATGCAAATAGCGACGGATGAGGGTTTTGAGGTGCGTGAAAAACGCATTACCCGTGATGAAGTTTATATTGCCGATGAGGCCTTTTTTACGGGATCGGCTGCTGAGGTGACCCCAATACGTGAGTTAGATGGACGGGCAATTGGATCGGGTACGCGAGGGCCTGTGACTGAAAAATTACAAAGTCTGTACTTTGATGTCGTACATGGTCGAATCGAAAAATATAATCATTGGTTAACTTTTGTTTAGCGTTTAAGTTATCTGAAAATTGAAGCAGTTTAAAAATAAGCTAGATTTTAAAATTTAAAGGGTAGAGTCATGAATGAATCATCAAACGAAAAACAGGCGAATGCGGCGCAACGTTATCAAGTGAGCCAAGCTGATTTGCCAGCCCATTGCCCAATGGATGGCATGGCACTTTGGAATTCACACCCAAAGGTCTATTTACCGATTGAAGAACAAGGTGGTGAAGCAAAGTGTCCCTACTGCGGTGCCATTTATGAATTAAAAAAAGCTTAGCCATCATTCGCTATAATTTATTAAAATAAAATGACGTGGAACGTCTATGCAACTGAATCTACCTAATTTCGAAAATGCCCAGGTACTAGTGATTGGTGACTTAATGCTGGATCGTTACTGGCATGGTGATACCTCTCGCATTTCTCCAGAAGCACCGGTACCGGTGGTGTTGGTGGGGGATGCTGAAGAACGTGCCGGTGGGTCTGGTAATGTCGCGCTTAATATCTCTGCACTAGGGGCAAACATTGATGTTATTGGTTACACCGGTGACGATGAGGCAGCCGATGCACTTCAGGACATATTGAGCACATCGGGTGTCACTTGTGCCTTCGAACGAATTCCAGGTAGTCGTACGGTCACGAAACTGCGGGTTATTAGCCGTCACCAACAACTTATACGCCTGGATTTTGAAGATGGTTTCAACGAACAGCGTACCGACGTCTTGGTTGCACGTGCCAATAAGTTGATGGCGAATGCCGGTGCCGTGGTGTTGTCTGATTATGGCAAAGGTACTTTACGGGATTTTCCATCATTAATTCGTGCCGCACGTGATGCGAATACGCCGGTATTGATTGATCCGAAGGGAACAGACTTTAGTCGTTATAAAGGTGCGACACTCATCACACCGAATTTATCTGAATTTGAAGCCGTCGTGGGTACTTGTATCTCCGATAGCGAAATCGAAAATCGCGGCATGCAACTGATTAAAGATATTGAACTGGATGCTCTGCTGGTCACGCGTAGCGAGCGTGGTATGACCCTGTTACAAAAATCTCATGCCCCCATTCATTTACCCACCAAGGCTCAGGAAGTGTTTGATGTAACGGGTGCCGGTGACACGGTGATTGCGATGTTAGCAACGGCGATTGCCGCGGGTGAAGGTTTGAATAATGCGATGGCCCTGGCAAATTTAGCGGCAGGCGTGGTTGTTGGAAAACTCGGTACAGCGACGGTATCACCAGCAGAATTACAACAAGCCATGCGCGGTGAAGCGTCATTAACGCGTGGTGTCTATGACGAAGATGCTTTGCTTGATGTTGTTAATCAGGCCAAACAACATGGCGAACGTATTGTTATGACCAATGGCTGTTTTGATATTTTACACCCCGGGCATGTATCTTATTTACAGAAAGCCCGTGCAATGGGTGATCGTTTGATCATTGCCGTCAATGATGATGAATCGGTTAAACGACTTAAGGGTTCGGAACGTCCCATTAATACTTTAGATCGACGTATGGCGTTATTGTCCGCTCTGGAATGTGTTGATTGGGTAGTACCCTTTAGTGAAGACACGCCCGAACGGATAATCTGTAAAATGTTACCGGATGCGCTTGTGAAGGGTGGTGATTATAAACCTGAGCAGATTGCGGGTGGCGAGTGTGTCATTAAGCAGGGTGGCGAAGTCAATATTATTGAATTTATTGAAGGTCATTCTACGACTGACATCATTAAAAATATTTTAGGTGGAAAATAATTAAATGATCATAGTAACCGGTGGAGCTGGATTTATTGGCAGTAATATCGTTAAAACCTTAAATGAACAGGGTGAGACCGATATCATAGTGGTTGATAATCTTAAGAACGGCGTCAAGTTTAAAAATATCGCTGATTGTGAGATAGCCGATTATCTGGATAAAGATGATTTTATCGAACGAATCAATCGCGGTGATAGCTTTGCAAATAAAGTTGATGCGATCTTCCATGAGGGTGCCTGTTCTTCCACTACTGAGTGGGATGGTAATTTCATGATGAATAATAATTATGAATACTCAAAATCACTCTTACACTATTGCCTGAATAATAAGATCTCTTATCTATATGCCTCATCGGCCTCGGTGTATGGATCCGGTTCGGTGTTTAAAGAGACGCGAGAATATGAGGAACCGCTAAACGTTTATGGTTATTCAAAGTTTTTGTTTGATCAATATGTTCGTCGTTATGCAAAAGATGCAAAGAGTCAGGTCGTCGGTTTTCGCTATTTTAATGTTTACGGTCCGCGTGAATCGCATAAAGGCACAATGTCGAGTGTAGCCTTTCACCATAATAATCAAATACAAGAGACAGGCGTTGTAAAATTATTTGAAGGTTGCGATGGTTATGAAAACGGTGGCCAGAGTCGAGATTTTATATATGTGGGTGATGCGGTAGCGGTAAATCTATGGTTTATGCGCAATCCTGATAAATCCGGTATTTTTAATTTAGGTACAGGTCGAAGCCAGCCTTTCAATGACATCGCAAACGCGGTGATAAAATATCATGGCAAAGGTGAAATAGAATATACCCCATTCCCTGAACATTTAGTTGGGCGTTACCAGAGTTTTACTGAAGCAGATATCTCTGCATTAAGAGCAGCAGGTTATGATGCACCCTTTAAGACGGTTGAAGAAGGTGTAACTTTATACATGCAATGGTTGAAGGAACATAGTGGTATTTAAATTTTTAGGGATTAGTATATATCTCCCAAATTTATCGTGATGACTTCGTGAATTCCATCTTCGCTTTAATAGAATTAGTACTCGATTAAAATAATAATATATTAGTTAGCTGGAGAAGCTTGCCGCAATGAAAATCTGGTCTTGGAAGCGTAACTGGACAGCTCGACATGCGGAAGCGAAAGTCAGTAAATTGACTTTCGAGTCTGTAAAACGTATTGCTGTATTAAAGCATGCAGCACTGGGAGACTTGATACTTACCCGAGCATTCCTGGTTACCCTCCGCCAGTACTTTCCTAATGCAAGAATTACCTTAAGTGTTGCCAAACATTATATGAATGGGCTTCCTGATGATCTGGTGGATCATGTTCATGTGGTACATAGCAAAGAAAGCGGCAAGGGCTTTGTAGCTCGTTTGAAAGAACAATTTTCACTTGGTGAACAGGATCTTTTGTTTGATATCTCGGCTGTGTCCCGTACTTTTTGGCTTTCTTTGTTCAGTAAAGCAAGCGTAAAAATTGGTTTCAAACATAAGTTGGTGCATCGATTTATCTATGATATTGCAGTTGACCGAACCGGATATAAATTCGAAGCGGAAGTCTTTATGGATCAGTTATTGGTGCTGGGCTTACAGTACAAATGGCCGCTAGACTTTTCACTCACGCCTTCTAAGTCATCGATTGAGGGTGATTATATCGTTTATTTCCCAACCGCATCAGTTGATTACAAGATGTGGGAGTTCCAACGTTTTGCAGAATTGATTATAGAATTAAAAAACCGCTACCCTGATTATAAGCATGTTATGTTGGTGGGGATAGCGGATTGGGAAAAGAAGATTTGCAAAAAGATTGAGGCCTTAATAAAGGATAAGAGTAATTTTCAAACTATCGATGGAGGTGAGGATACCTTCAGCGTTATTGGAGGTGCGTCGTTACTCATCTCAAATGACACGGGTATAAGAAATCTAGCCATTGCGTATCAAAGACCGACCGTCTGTATTTTTATGGGGACTTGTCCATTTACCTATGCCCCACACTTTGGTCAACATGAGATTGTTTATAAACTTGAAGGCGGTCAACCGGCAGTTAAGCAGGTATTAGATGCCTCTGTAAAGATTTTAGATAACTTGAGTAAGTAGATTAAATTGTTTTATCTATCTGTTTTCATCGTGAATAATTGGCATTAAATGATGTGAAGGAGTCATGATATTTCTGAACCCTACCGAATATTAGTGGCAGGCCCGGCCTGGGTAGGTGATATGGTTATGGCCCAGGCTTTGTTTATAACCCTTAAATTGCACTATCCCAACTCGGAAATTGACGTGTTAGCGCCCAGTTGGTCGGTGCCATTGATCTCGCGTATGCCCGAGGTAAACCAGGCAATCGAGTTACCCATCGGACATAAACAATTAAAGTTAATTAGTCGATATCAACTTGGCAAGTCACTTCGAAATCGACATTATTCATTAGCAATCGTCACGCCTCGGTCTTTTAAATCGGCATTGGTCCCTTTTTTTGCTGGAGTAAAAACTCGGCGGGGTTATCGGGGTGAGATGCGTTATGGCGTGCTTAACGATATTCGTTATTTAGATAAATCTTTGTTGACCCAAACGGTACAACGTTATGTTGCTCTCGGCTTAGAAAAGTCATCGTCGGCGAAAATTAAGATCCCGTTCCCGAGGCTGACGATTGATACTCACAATCAACAACGATTATTAAGCAATCTTGCTTTGGATACTAATCGACCCGTGATCGGTTTAATGCCTGGGGCTGAATATGGACCTGCTAAACAATGGCCGATAGATTACTATCAAAAGCTGGCTACTGAATTAGTTACTAATGGTAAACAGATTTGGGTGTTTGGCTCAGCTAAAGAAAATTCACTTGGTGAGGAAATCGCTGGTTCAAATGAAAATATTATTAATTTATGTGGTAAAACAGAACTGGTGGATGTGATCGACCTAATCGCTTTAACCAGCCATGTTGTGACGAATGACTCTGGATTAATGCACGTGGCTTGTGCAACAGGACGAAAGGTCATCGCCATTTATGGTTCATCTGATCCTAAATACACTCCTCCGTTATCGGAGTCGGCAAAAATTTTATATAAAAATTTGGAATGCAGTCCATGTTTTGAACGGACCTGTAAATACCGGCATACCGATTGTTTAAAAAAGATATCGGTTCAAGATGTCATGGGACAAATATGTTAGAACAAATTGCTAATAATACATACCGACCTTTTCTTGCCTATTCTGATAGGCTGGAACGATTTGTTTATCTACTATTATTTTTATTTCCAATAGCGGGTATGAGTGTTCGTCACTGGATAAGTAATATTTTTATCTTGTTAATGCTGATCGGTTTATTCACTCTACGAAGAACAAGCGAACCTTTAATGCGGGAAGAAAAATTTTTCCTGTGGGTTTGTGCCGCCTTTTTTGCCAGTTTTGTTCTTTCCGCTTTGGTTAACGGGTGGGAATACCCGCAAACGCGGGCTATGGGTACCGAATTGCGCTTTCTTGCCGTTATTCCAATTTATTTATTAGTCAGACGCTATAACGATTGTACGAAATGGCTTCTGCGCGGAGCGATAGTCGGAGGTTTTTTTCTACTGGGTCAGGCTATTTACGATGTCTCTGTGCTAAAATTAGGTCACGCAAATGGGGTATATAGTAAAAATATAATCGGGCCACTTTCTGTTGTTGTCGCATTTTGGAGTTTTTATTATGCCTGGTTAAATTGGCGAACATTAACCCCAACTATTTATATAATAATTATTGTTTCTATCGTGTGTGCTCTGATTGCTGCTGGAATGTCTAGTTCAAGAGGAGGTTATGTCGGCTTTTTACTAACATCTTTATTCAGCGTTTTTTTATTCTTCCGTCCCCGATGGATCATTGTGGGGTTAATAGGTATCACTATTGTAACGGTGTTATTATATAATAATATCAGTAATGTACATAACAGGGTAGATAGAGCTTATTCAGGTATAGTTAGTTATTATAAATCTGAAGACACTGTTAAAGATCTTGGTTCTGATCCTTCAGTTGGTATCCGATTGGAAATGTGGCGAGCATCAGTAATGATGTTTAAGGAAAATATTATCTTTGGCGTTGGACCTGAAAATTATCGAACGCATGCTCTAAACTATATAGAACTAAAGCTCATCAATCCTGAAGTTGGTCTTCATGAAAATCCACATAACGCGTTTTTAGAGGCACTAAACTCGAAAGGTACTATTGGGTATATTCTATTTTTACTGTTGTTGTATTACCCTGCATATGTTTATATTCGCGATTATAAAACTTACAAATCATCTGCTGTGATTGGTCTGATACATATTGTGCTTATTACCTCATTTTCATTAACTGACCATTCAGTGATTGTGAAAAATAACTATGTATCGATCCTATTATTGGGGATGGCCGTATTTTATTCATCACATTTACGTTCAATTCTGAAAGAGAAACCTAGCCATGGCTAGTTTAGCGATTGTATTAATTGTAAAAAATGAAGCATACGGTTTAGCGAGATGCCTGGAAAAGCTAAGTTGGGCTGATGAGTTAATAGTCTTCGATGCCGGTAGTACAGACAATACAGTTGAAATTGCTAAAAAATATACTCCTAAAGTGTATCAGGATTTCGATTGGCAGGGATTTGGTATTCAACGTCAGCGGGCACAAGAGAAGGCAACAGCCGACTGGATTTTTATGATCGATGCCGATGAGCTGATGACTGATCAACTTCAATCTAGCATTCAACAAGTTGTTTCCGGCAATGATCAAACAAAGGTATATGCTATTCCACGATTGTCATGGTGTTTTGGTGATTTTATTCGTTATTCAGGTTGGTATCCGGATTATGTCACAAGACTTTATCCTCGTGTGAAAGCTGGCTATGGTGATGATCGAGTTCATGAAAAATTACGTTTTGGGTCCGAATTGTCAGAGCAACGTATATCGGGTGATTTACTACATTATACATACCGTGATTTAGAGCATTATCTGGTTAAGTCTGCAGGTTATGCAAAGGCCTGGGCCGAGCAGCGTGCAGAGCGTGGTAAAACAACCAATTTGATGACAGGTATATTACATGGCATCGGTTGCTTTATTAAAATGTATTTCATCCATGTTGGTTTTTTGGATGGACGTCAGGGTTTCTTGTTAGCATTACTTTCAGCGCACTCAACGTTTGCCAAGTATGCCAATCTATGGATTTTAACGAAGACGATTAAACCTGATAATTAGTCATAAAGCCTTTGCAACATCATTTGTATATTGAGCGCAGCTTGTTGCACATCAAGTTGCGACATATCATCTTGATTTGTCCCGATTTTCGGAGAAAATGCCAGACGGCGATCGTCACTGCTCAATGTTTGCCAACGTAACGAGGTAGCAGATTGTCGATTCGGATAAAAGCCTGCAGTGGGACGGTTCAAGGCTCCGGCTATATGCAGGGGGCCGGTTGAGCCGCTAATAAATAGATCGGCAAATGCGATATGTTTTACAAATTGGGTGAGCCCTTCGGTTGATTCATAGATACAATGTGAATCGTGAAATCCGGCATCATTGAGTACGGCAGAGCACTGTTTGGCTATATCAATCTCACCAGGGCCTGCACTGAATATAATAAAATAACTAGAATTTTTTGCGAGAAACATAGCCAGTGAAGCATATTGTTCGGTGGTTAAGTTGTTGGCTGAGCCACCTGATCCTGGGTGAATGAAGATTAAATAACTTCTATCAATCTGATGCTCCTTTGTAAACGCGTTTCTTAATTGTTTAATCTCGGAAGGCTCAATATTCAAATAGGGCGAAGTAGGCGAGAACTCACAGTCAGATTGTATTTTCTTTAATAATGCTTGAGACAGGTCGAGATTATATTCATATTCAGGTTTCAGGGATCGGGAACGTCGTTGAGTAATGCGGTGATTATGAAAGAATTGGGCTAACTTGGTTGCCGGAGCAAATCGATTAGGGATTCGCAAGCCAAAAAGTAGCAAACCTATTCGAGTCGTTGAGTAAAGAGTTAAAGAGATAGGAAATTTTTGGGCACGGATCGTAGCCTGTAAAGCGGTAAATTTTGTCTTATCGGCCTGTTTTCCTGGATCGATAATGATATTGTCGATATAAGGGCAGGCCTCAGCAATTGGGCGGGTATATTCAGGCACCAACGCATGTAATTCTGTTTTAGGTAGGCATTGTTTCAGAAAGGCAAATGTCGGCAAAGACAGGCAAAAGTCACCGATTTTGTCATTACGAATTATCAAAATTTTGTCAGGCTTTGCTAGCATTTGCTTGTGAATTTCATAATTAGACAACTTACTGTATTGAACTATACACGTGCTTTTCCTTAAGAAAAAGAATTCTATAGTTAAATCCTTTTCAATTTTCATATTTGATTGTTTTCTAATGGGTGAAAATAGGTGTGAAATCAGATGTTGAGTAATTCGTGGGATAATACAGGCACTATTTATATAAAGTATTTATGTCATAGGTGGGGATTAAAAGTGTTCTACTTGGCAGCAGGTATAACTTTCGTTATTATGCTCAACGGTTTTAAGATAGATCATCAAAAATCTGAATCTAATAATACCGATTATCAGAAATACGCTATATTTATACTCTATTAGAAATAGAGAAAATACTAATTTGGGCTGCTATTAAGATAAAGGAAAACTATGCGCGATTGTATTGTTTGTCAGACTGCGGAACATACCAAACAATATTGTCACATGGATCAGCAAGATTATGTTCGCTGTGATCAATGTGGCCTTATTTATGTTGATCAACTCCTTGATACCAAGAAGCTCTATAAGGCTTACAGCGGAGATCTTATAAAATCATATCGGCGTAAATTATTTGCCCCGATACGTAAATTTCACCAATATCGTAATTTTACTTCTGGTATGATGCGGGCACGCCGGATCATTGACTTTACCGCCAAACAAATGACGACATCGGCCGTTGACATAGAATATATGGATATCGGCTGTAATCGAGGATTTTTGTTAGGCGCTGCATATGAACGTTGCTGGAACCCATATGGCGTTGAGTTAGTCCCAGAACTGATGGCGCCATTTTTAAATACGTTTCCGCAGTATCGAACTCAGGTTTTTTCTGAGCGTTTTGAAGATACCAGGAAAAAATATTTACACGATGAAATGTTTGATGTGATTACCGGCATTGATGTTGTCGAACATTTTGAAGCAGTTGTTGAAGATCTTGCTGGAATACATTCAGTGCTGAAGCCGGATGGCGTAGTCGTCTTCCAGATACCAGATGCGGATTGTCAACAAGCCCATGATCGGAAATGTGAATGGGGAGCATTGAAACCATTAGAGCATTTGCACCTGTTTACGAAGGGTGGGTTTGAAAAAATAGTTCGGCGTGTTGGTTTTAGTAGTTATGAAGTTTTTCGAGAATTTGAAAAGGCGGACGGAAATTTTGTTACCGTACTAAGGAAATAGATAAATATTATAAACCGATTTATGATTTCGCCAGACTATAGAAACAGAATTATTTGCTAGTTTTTATTGAGTAGTTGGTAATATATTTTAAGTAAGCCAAAAAGCTAGATGTACTTCAGTTCTTGATTTAATTGATGAGATAATTATGTATAAAGGTAGGATCTATCAGCGCACCATTCAGTTTATCGAGACGTTAGGTCCTCTTGATGGAAAGCTTGTCGTTGATATTCCCGCTGGTACGGGTCATATTAGTGAGGAGTTTGTCAAACGAGGAGCCAGGGTGCTGTCCATGGATTTATATCCGGATAAAATCGAAGCTCAGGGGGTAGAAAAGATTTACGCGGATATGAATGATAAATTACCGCTGGAAGATAACAGTGTTGATATTATTTTGTGCCAGGAAGGGATCGAACATATCCATAATCAGTTTGGATTATTAAAAGAACTGAACCGAAAATTGAAAAAAGGTGGTATGCTACTTATTACCACGCCAAGCTTATCTCATTTACGTTCAAGAGTGTCAATGATGTTACTTGAAAGTGATTATTGGAAGCGTATGCCACCATCAGAAGTAGACAGTGTCTGGTTTCTGGAGTCGAAA
>CAMYMO010000109.1 GCA_947259425.1 uncultured Ectothiorhodospiraceae bacterium
CGTATTTAACCCAAAACGATCTGACTAAAGCCAATAAATTGTTATTTTCAAAATATGTTAATCGTTTTGGGAGCGATGCGATAAGCCGTCTCTACAGCGGAGTATTACATGCCAGCTTTCGACGAGCTCGAAAAGCAAAGATAGAATTTTCGCGGTTGACTAAAAATGAAGATTTAATTATGGCTACCCTGGGTTTCGTCAATCTTGCCCAGGTATATCAAACTGAAAAGAAAACGAAGCACGTAGAACAGGTTTGGAAAAAATTGAAGGAGTTTTCTAATGGTATCTCAGATATCGTGATTAAATCATTAACCAATCCTATCGAATATCGACAAGATAAAGCTGAGTTTTCCGTTAACTCCAGGTTAACGATCGCTAAGATTAAACCGGGCGAAAAGATTGCTGATAAAGTGCTGGCCGCTAAATCGGTATTTAAATTACCGGTCGAATGGTCGGGTAAAAAATTAACGTTTTACCACACAACCGATGGTGCTCGTGCCGTATTAAACACCGACGGTTTGATGCAGGCCGCCTGGCAGGATCGCAGGCACAATCGCTCTAACAAATATCGTTGGCTCAATAAATCGGAAAAGCAGCTGGTTAGTAAACTAGGTGCAGCAAACAAGCTGGTTCCTACCTTAAAAGGTCAGATACTTGTTTACTCGAATTTAAACCTGGCCTTTCAAACCAATGCCGGAAAAATCGATCATTGGTTTTATTTTCCGCAGGGCGATTAAACCAAAAAATGTTTAAATTAGACCTTAGCCTTGTGTCTTCTACGCAAGTGTATGGCAGCAAAGATACTGAGTAACAGGATCCAGATAGGATCAAATCGCCCGTTGTTGCCAACACTACAACCATTGCCCGAGCTACCCGATCCAGACAGGATAACGTCGACGGTAACATTCATATTGTCAGTTTCGGTATTTCCGGCTATATCTGAGACACTCATGGTAAATTGCAAGCCACCTGCATCGCGTGGTGCAGTAAATGTCGGGTTTGCGATGTTCGGATCAGATAGGGTTACAGTATCCCCGGCAGTTTGTGTCCAGCTGTAGCTAAGCGTATCACTGTCAGCATCCGTTGCTGAACCGGATAATTGCACGGATTCGTCGACACGGACGCTTTGATCCGCGCCCGCATTGGGAACCGGCGGGGCATTACTGGTACACATGTAGATGCGGAAGTTATCAATTGACCAGGGTGGAGATTCAACCGATTCATCCGCAATGCTTCTAAAACGAAAACGCACATTATTGCCTGCTAACGATGATAGGTTTAGCTTGGTTTGATTGTAGCCATTACTCAAACGGGTATAAGCACTTCGGTTATTGAAGTCAGCGTCGGAAGAATCCAGCAGGTTAACGCTTGAATAACTTCGACCGGATTGGATCAATCCGTTTGCATCCAACCAGGTGTCACCATCATCAATCGAATATTCGATTAAGCCACCATCATATTCACGCACGACGAACGTTTGATCACGTCCGGTCTCAAAATAAAACGCATGATCAAAATGGATGTAGGTCGATGTACTGACCGGGACACGAATCGCGGTGGTATTTGACAGACTGCTATCGTTGATTCTTTGGATGATCGATGAGGTATAGCCATTGCCCTGTAAGGTGAAATTACCCGTGGTGGTATTGGAAAGATTGCTGGCGCCGGTTTGCCAGACGTTGGTACTTCCCGTGCCGTTAATTACGGTCCAGTTGTTGGTATTGTTGGTCTCAAAATTATCAAAAAACAGATCGTAGACATTGACACCCGTCGGGCATATCTCTGCGCTCGGGGCGTAACTTGCACTCGGTGTTTGATTCATTTCAACGGCTTCGATCGCATTTTGTACCTGGGTGCAATCATTGGCGACAATGCCGTTTGTGTTAACTAAATTGTCACAGGACTGAATCAGGGCATTATAGAGATCCAGGTAATCTGAGCCGGAGGTTAACAGGTTGGTCTGGACTTCATAATAGATTTTAGCAACCTTAGTAATCGCGGTTGCCCGGTCTGCATCAAGCGGCGTGACCGTTACTCCGTTGAAGGTACCCCCTTCGACCATTAAATAAGCGGCTTTATTATTTACCCCGCTATTAATGTGTACACCGCCGTTGTCTTCGTAAGTATCGTGGAAAAGGTTACTCGTCATCCTGTCAGGATCCGAAAATGCAGGTGGATTAGCCAAACTGCGTATCGCACCGATTGGTAAATCTTCGCCCATCAACCAGTCTACAGCGGGCGTATCGGTGCCAATATTATTGGTTAAATCAATAAATTCACCCCAGACATCGGAGAGTGATTCATTAATCGCGCCGGATTCTGAGTAGTAAAATAAGTCGGAGGTAAAATCGGTGACGCCATGGGTGATCTCGT
This sequence comes from uncultured Ectothiorhodospiraceae bacterium, assembly GCA_947259425.1. GTDB lineage: Bacteria > Pseudomonadota > Gammaproteobacteria > UBA6429 > Thiohalophilaceae > SZUA-24. The sequence continues at coordinate 2,374 of CAMYMO010000109.1, forward strand.
GACCAACCACATCATCTGCCCCCGCAAAATTGTCGCCATAGACCATCTGATTAAAGACGGTACCACTGGCAGGATCAACTCCGGCCCAAAAGGCATTTTGAAAACCCGCGTTTGGATCATCTGGGTCGGCGGCTTCGCCAAAATGGGTGGTTGAAACAATGGTCATGCCGTTTCCATCAATACTGTCACGGCCATGATTCATTAAATAAAAATCATAAACATTGGCCGCGTTGGTGTGGGCATCTTGAGCGTCTGTATCACCCGATGCACAAGTTGGTTCACTTTCACTACAGACCAGTGTACCCGGGACAATCTCCTGATTGCCTGCCGTATAAGTCATTCGATTTAATAACGAATCAATTTGATTGTAATGCAACAACACGCCACCATTATGCGCATCAATCAAAATGTATTCATTTATGGGTGCCAGGTAGGTTGGTGAGACTTCGATCTTCCAGACCAGGTAGGCGGTCGCCGTGGTATTTTGAATTAGACTGGTATCATAAAGTGAAAGCTCGGGAGTGCTGGCTGCCAGGTGGGCATTTTCTATTTGGTACCATTTGCTAACCGCATTAATGGCCATGTTTCTGGCATCATAAGCATTAATCGTCGGCGTCACATTATTGACTTGAAGTGTTGATACCTCACCAGACATGGAACTGACTTGTTCGTTTGCATTTAAATTGGCAATCAATTCACCACCAATGACCGGTAAGCCATTTTGCATTTGTTGGTAGCGGATATTGGTTTTACCGTTGTTGCTTTTAGAATGCTTCATTTTTAGTTGAGCAGTCGGATTTTTTAATCCAAATTCAGGCGCAAATTGATTGGCGACCTTTTCATGCAACGGGCGTTGGCTCTTATCACGTAATGTCATCGGTCCATTTTTGCCACGTAGCATACGAATCTTGTTTTGATTATGATCTTTTTCGACGCTTAGTAAGCCGTTGCTTTGACTGGATAGCGTTTCTGCCGACAGGCTTGTATGCGAGCTCATTAACAGCAGCGTAAACGCGGTAAAGTATTTCAATGACATTCGGTGTATCCCCCTAAACAAATAAAACGCTTTATTTACTTTGTTGCTCGAGCTCAGATGAAATCTTTTTCAGCACCCCAATTAATGGCTTTAAAGAATCATCCATATTAAGATCCGTAGATTGCTGTCGATTTACGTTCCCATCGTATTCGACAGATATCACGTAATAATAACAGTCACGACAGCTGGCTGCCTTACTACCCTTTTTAGCAGTAGTGGGTGTGTAATTTTTAACCATTTCGGCCAGGCGATTCAAGTTTACAGTCGAGATTTGACCGGTTTCCGTGATTTTTGAGCGTGAATTTGTGAACTGGGCCACACCCTGATGATCAACGGCGATATTTTTATTTTCACCTCTCAAGCCTCCAGAGGTGTGCAAACTGACTGACCATTTCGTCGGTGTTTGGCTCGATAAGGCATCTTCGGTATTGTTAACTTGGCCGTTATTTTGACAAGCGCTTAACAGCTGAATCAGACTAACCATCAAGATTAGCGTTATTAAGCCTGGCCTGTGTTGGAATAGAGTCATTTTAATCCCGTAACTTGCGTATATATTAGTATGCTTATTCTACGTTGATGTCATAGGCTTGCCCAGTTCCACCTCTCAATTCCGCTTTTTGGAATCTGTTTTCGATCGGGTGAAATTCGCTTAGGATACAGCCTAGACATCCTAAATCGCTTAA
>CAMYMO010000110.1 GCA_947259425.1 uncultured Ectothiorhodospiraceae bacterium
ATATCACCTTTCGGCCATGAATCGGCTGTAGTAAAGTCTAACTGAACTTAGTCGGGAGATTGTAATGTCCAGCCGTAAACGTCTTCTTGTTACCATCATCATTATTGTTATTGGTGTGACCAGTTCTATTGTTTGGCTTAAACGGCCCAAGCCCATTGCTGTCTTACTGACGACGGTCGAGCTCGGACCTGTTGAACGTACCGTGACGAATACTCGTGCGGGCACGCTCAAAGCATGTCGACGTGCAAAATTATCACCTTCTATTGGTGGGCAAATATCCAGTTTACCGGTGCGTGATGGCGACACCGTTAAATCAGGACAGGTCTTATTTGAAATATGGAATGACGATTTAACGGCTCAAATGCAACTGGCTAAAAGCGAGTTACAAGCCAGTAAAGCGCGGGCCAAAGAGGCTTGCGTATTGGCCGATGTAGCACAACGAGAAGCGAAGCGGTTAACGCAGTTACGTAAAAAGGGGCTGACGTCTGATGAAAAGGTCGATCAGGCCGTTGGCCTGGCTAAATCAAAAAATGCAGTTTGCGATGCGACAAGGTCTATGATCAAAGTGAGTGAATCACGTGTTGCCGTGGCACAGGCCGCGCTTGATCGGACGCGTTTAACGGCCCCTTTTGATGGTGCGATTGCCGAGGTCAATGGCGAGTTGGGGGAATATGTTACGCCATCACCCGTTGGGGTTGCGACGCCACCTGCAATCGATCTGATTGATAATAGTTGTTTGTATGTGGCGGCACCGATTGATGAAGTGGATGCACCAGAGATTAAGGCCGGTATGGTCGCCAGGATATCATTGGATGCCTTTGGTAAGGAATTTTTTAAAGGAAAAGTACGGCGGGTTGCGCCTTATGTACTCGATATTGAAAAACAAGCGCGGACCGTTGACATCGAAGTTGATTTTCTTTCTGAAAAAGATAACGCCAACATGCTCCCTGGCTATACCGCAGATGTTGAAGTCATTATCGACGCACATAATGAGGTCATGCGGATTCCAAGCGAGGCTTTATTGGAAGGTAACCGTGTCTACCTGTATGACGCTGACAGTCAAACGATAAGCGAACTGGAATTAACCAGTGGGCTTAGCAACTGGCAATATACAGAAGTTAAGTCGGGCCTTGAAAAAGGGCAGCAAATTGTTTTATCGATCGACCGTGATGGTTTGGGTGATGGTGCCCGAGTTAAACTTGACAAGTCGGAATAGATTTAAAAGCCCATGATCAAATTGCAAAAGATCCATCGCAATTTCCAGGTCGGTGATCAGACCGTGCATGCGTTGGACGATATCAACCTTGAAATCGAACAGGGTGAATATGTTTCTGTCATGGGGCCGTCGGGATCGGGGAAGTCTACCTTATTAAATTTAATTGGGATGCTCGATCATCCTAGCTCGGGCCAATACTTTTTGAATGATAAAAATGTCACTGAGCTTGATGAGGTAGAAGAGGCTTATATAAGAAATAAAAACATCGGCTTTGTTTTTCAGGCATTTCATCTGGTTCCGCGCTTGAGTGCGGCTGAGAATATCGAATTACCTTTGATGTTAGCGGGGATTGATCCGAAAATAAGAAACAGGAAAGTTGAGCAGGCCCTTGCTGCATTAAATTTGACAGAACGGGCTCATCATAAACCCGAACAGTTGTCAGGTGGGCAACGGCAAAGGGTCGCAATTGCGCGTGCGACAATAACCGAACCCTCAGTCTTGCTTGCTGATGAGCCAACCGGAAACCTTGATCAAAAATCCGGCCATGATGTTATGGATACGCTGGAAGCACTCAATCAGCGTGGCATCACGTTAATCATGGTTACGCATGATCAGAGTCTGGGTGATCGTTCGGTTCGATCACTTAATATGATAGATGGTCGAATTGAATCCGATATTACTAAAAATTCAGATCATGTTAGCGTCTCGTGATGTCATCACTTTTGCCTGGCAGGCCTTGAAAGGGTATCGCACTCGAACGATTTTAATGTTAATCGCAATGAGCATCGGTGTTGCCTCCGTGCTGGTATTAACTTCTTTGGGAGAAGGTGCGCGACGTTATGTGCGTGGCGAATTCGCTTCATTAGGAACAAATTTAATTATTGTCATCCCGGGTCGTAGTGAAACATCCGGAGCCGGGCTGGGTAACATGATGGGGGTGACACCACGGGATTTAACCCTGGGCGATGCCGAGGCGCTGACACGTCATCCTAATGTAAAACAGATAGCACCGCTTAATATTGGGGGTGCAGAGGTATCCTGGCAGAATCGTAAACGTGAAGTGACCGTGATGGGGACCAGCAGTGAGCTACTCAGTATCCGCCATTGGTCGTTATCTCGTGGTAAGTTTCTGCCCGATACGGATTGGGAGCGAGCTTCGCCTGTTTGTGTCATTGGTAAAAAAATTCGCGATGAAATTTTTACTGCACATAATGCACTAGGTCAATGGGTACGCATTGGCGATAACCGATGTCGGGTGATTGGCATTATGTCATCGGAAGGCCAATCAATCGGCGTTGATGTGGATGAAGTCGTTGTTATTCCCGTCGCCTCAGCGCAATCTTTATTTAACACCCCATCACTTTTTAGAATATTCATCGAAGCAAAAACACGTAACGCGATTCCGAAGGTGATCCAATTTACAAAAGATACCATTAAGGCACGTCACCAGGGAGAAGAGGATATTACGGTGGTAACCCAGGATGCTGTGCTGGCCACCTTCGATAATATTTTAAGCGTACTAACTTACGCAGTAGGGGGGATTGCCGGTATCAGCCTTGCCGTGGCCGGTATATTGATCATGAATGTTATGTTAGTTGCGGTTTCGCAGCGAACATCAGAGATTGGTTTATTAAAAGCATTGGGTGCTTCTCGCCAAGGAATCATAATACTTATCTTAACCGAAGCCATGTTGTTATCGGCGATCGGTGGCATCATCGGTTTAACGATTGGACAACTGGGCGCCTGGGCAATACGCAGTGCGGTGCCTGAATTACAGGCCTATCCGCCGCTGTGGGCAGCCGGCATGTCGTTCTCTGTCGCAATTGTGACGGGGGCTATTTTTTGTTTACTTCCGGCCCGTAAAGCGTCAAAGCTTGATCCGGTACTTGCCTTGGCAAAACGTTAACATGTTAGTAAACGACTTCATCCGACTGACCGGTAGCTCTTTATGGGCACAAAAGCTGCGAAGTTTTTTAACGATGCTCGGGATTGCGGTTGGTATCGCTGCGGTGGTTTTATTGACTTCAATCGGTGAAGGGCTGCATAAATACGTGCTGGCTGAATTTACCCAGTTCGGGACGACGATCATTGGGATTAATCCGGGCAAAACAACCACCATGGGCATGAGCGTTGGCGTATTTGGCAGTGTGCGTCCGTTATCGATAGAGGATGCGGAAGCATTAAAACGATTACCGTATGCACAGAGCGTGGTTGGTTTGGTGCAAGGCAATGCCGAAATAGAAGGTAATAAACGCACTCGACGAACTACCGTATATGGCTCCGGACATGATTTTCCGAACGCGTTTAATATGCCGGTTCGATCGGGGCGATTTCTTCCAGAGGATGATCCAGTCGCACCGCGGGCCTTTGCGGTGTTGGGTAGCAAAGTAAAAGAAGAGTTATTCGGAAATATAAACCCGTTAGGACAACGTATTCGTATCGGTGGTGATCGTTATCGAGTGATTGGCGTGATGGAATCAAAAGGCCAGGTGTTGGGTTTTGATTTGGATGATACGGTCTATATCCCACTAGCACGCGGTCTGGAATTATTTAACCGTGAGGGTCTGGTTGAGATTGATGTGTTATACCGTGAAGGGGTTCCGGTTGATAAAGTCGTTGCCGGGATCAAACGCGTACTTATTGCACGTCATGGCCGCGAAGATTTCACGATTACCACACAAGAGCAAATGTTAGATGTGTTAGGTTCGATATTAAATGTTTTAACGTTTGCGGTTGCTGCGATTGGTGGTATCTCACTGCTGGTGGGAGGAATTGGTATTATTACGATTATGATCATCAATGTTAATGAACGTAATAATACCAATTCCTCCCACCAG
>CAMYMO010000111.1 GCA_947259425.1 uncultured Ectothiorhodospiraceae bacterium
ATGCATGTTGGATGCAGGGATTGAAGTTCGTTTGTAATTTTAATTACCGCCGCTTAACAAAGCGTTAATATCAAATTCGAGGTATGCTGTGAGCAATTGGTTAGATGAAATCAAATGGACCGATGATGGTTTAGTACCGGCTATTGCACAGGAAACCGGAACAGGCAAAGTACTGATGATGGCCTGGATGAATCGTGAGGCACTCGAATTAACCGTAAAGGAAGGTCGTGCCATCTATTGGTCGCGTTCACGCAATAAATTATGGCGTAAAGGCGAAGAGTCCGGCCATGTGCAAATACTCAAAGACATACGGCTTGATTGCGATAATGATGTGATATTGTTAGAAGTCGAACAACTCGGTGGCATCGCGTGTCATACTGGGCGCCACAATTGCTTTTTTAAGCAGTTGAAGAATAATGAGTGGCAGGCTGTTGATGCCGTGATCAAAAACCCTGATGATATTTATAAATAAAAAGGTAAGTCACGAGCAATCATGATCCGTATCCTAGTCATAGTCATTGTTTTTTTCTGGCCACTTGTCCATGTCCTGTTTTCAAATCGGGTTCAGGGCAATGCCAAATATACCTGGGCCACCATCGTGTTACTGACTTCCTGGATTGGTTACCTTGTCTTTCTGATAAAAACGAGTCCGGATGATGAATAGATTTCTGTGCACCGTATTCTTTAGCGTTATACTGCAGTCGAGATTAAACGAGTATCGAAACAATGAGTGATATCCTCTCACAGCTTGCCGATGTTTTAGAGCAGCGCAAGTCAGCCAGCCCGGATAGTTCCTATGTCGCCAAATTATACGACAAAGGACTGGATGCGATTTTAAAAAAGGTTGGCGAAGAGGCAACCGAGACGGTGATGGCCGCGAAAGATGGCAATAAAGAACAAATTGTTTATGAAACAGCGGATCTCTGGTTCCACACCCTGGTTTTGCTGGCCCAGCAAGGTCTGAGTCCGGAAGATGTTTTGAATGAACTTGCACGTCGATTTGGCCTATCTGGGCTCGAAGAGAAGCAAAATCGCGACAAATAGCGACAATTACCCACATTTTGGCAACAAATCCGCTCATTCTCTAAAAAATGCCGACTAACGCTTAAGTTTTATGCTCAATTTAGTGTAAAATGGCACTTATTGGGTCTATCCCAATGTCAACAGGTCGATGAGACGGTGATCCCAAAAGAGGTCTAGCCTTGCTTTTACAGCGCTAAACCTCCCACCCAAGGGCGGCGGTACACTGAAGTGATACCCAAGGAGCACATCGCCAATTTGGTTAAGCTGATTTGTACTGATGTACAATCTCAGCTTGTACGACTAATTGGGCGTAATTGTTTTGCCCGGAAATAGATTTTTAAGGAGTTCGTTATGGGTTTTGGTGGAATCGGTATACCTTCATTAATTCTTATCTTAATTATTGTCATTCTTTTGTTTGGTACCAAACGCTTACGTGGTATGGGATCAGATCTGGGTTCGGCACTGAAAAATTTCAAAAAGTCAGTCAAAGATGGCACGGCTGAGAAAAATGAAACGGATGCTGAGGATGATAAGGTAGAAGATCAATCGGCAAAGTCGGTCATCGAAGGTGAAGCCACAGAAAAAGACAAAGATAAAGTCTAACTTTCTGTTGAGTTATTATCGTGTTTGATATCGGTGTTACTGAATTATTCCTTATTGGTGTCGTAGCGCTGATCGTCGTTGGTCCTGAGCGCTTACCTAAACTCGCCAGTACTTTAGGCCGGTGGGTTGGGCGCGCACGTCACTTTGTCAGTAATGTTAAAAATGATATTGATCGTGAAATGCGTCAGGAACAAATTCGTGAGGCACTTGGGCGCGATGCTGATCTTAATGAAATTAAAGACATCATTAATGACAGTAAATACACGATTGAAAATGAAATCGCCGGTGCCAAGGAGGATTATGTTGTCGCCGCACGTGATGATGATCCGGCTAGTGAATCCAGTCAAACTGATTCTACTCAAGCTGATTCTACTCAACAACAACAAATTCAAGAACAAGAAAATGACTTTAATGACTATGGCTTAACCGATCATACAGATAATAGCGATGCGCTCGATCGTGAGTATGAGGCCAGTTTGACAAAGTCAGATAAAGCAAACGCAGACAATGGCCGACCAAACAACAAATCAAACGGATAACACTAGCAACGAAAAAGAAGCGACCTTTATTTCTCATTTAATTGAGTTACGAGATCGATTATTGCGTGTGGTGATTGTGATGGGCGTGATAACCGTTGGCTTGATGATGTTTGCCAGCGATTTATACTATTACTTTTCATTACCAATTCAGGAATACTTACCAGAAAATACCTCGATGATTGCAACCGGGGTTATCTCTCCAATTTTAATACCTTTTAAGCTTGCTTTAATCGGTGCTCTATTTCTTTCTATCCCTTATATTTTATTTCAGCTATGGAGTTTTATAGCGCCAGGGTTGTATCAGAAAGAAAAAAAACTGGCGGTTCCACTGATAGTTTCCAGTATTATTTTATTCTATTTGGGAATGTTATTTGCGTATTTAGTTTTATTTCCAATAATATTTCAGTATATCGAATTCTTTTTACCGGAAGGTGTTAAGCAAACACCTGATATTGCTGAGTACTTGAATTTTTCCTTAAAGATGTTTTTTGCCTTTGGTTTAGCATTTGAGGTACCGATTGCCACGATTATTTTGATTGCGGCAGGAATAACCGACCCAGATAGTCTTGCTAAAAAAAGACCCTATGTCATTGTCGGTGCTTTTGTGTTGGGTATGTTGCTAACGCCACCGGATCTCATTTCTCAGATTATACTTGCAGTACCCATGTGGCTTTTATTTGAAGCAGGGATCGTCACCGCGCGGATCTTTTTAAAAGATCGAATTGAAAATTTAAGAAAAGAAAAACAGGAATATGCAGACGAAGAGGCTGAAGCGGAGTCTGAAGAAGATCTGGACGATGAGTTTGAGCGCGCGATCGAAGAAGAAGATGAGATCAATAAAAAAGACCCACTTTAGGGTAATGGTGTTTTACCCGTGATATCCAAACAACAACGACGCTTATTATTTTTATTTATATTTGCTTTTGGATTGTTAACTGTACCCGTGATCCTTGTCCTGCTCTATCTTGTGCCGTCGAATGATATGGGTACCCAGAGTGATAAGCTTGTCCAGGATACAATGAAGGTTTCAATCGCAGATAATAAGGTATTTGCTTCTGAGTCTAATTTAGCAGCAAATGCGGATAATCAGGCTGCTAGTGAGCAGACAGGCAATGATCAGGTCACGGCGACCACAACCAGCTCAAGTGAGAGCGCGATGACCCGAGCCTTTATTGCTGGAAACTGGGTGGTGGTCGATTGCGGTAGACGAATCATTTTACAGTGCCCTCACCGCTTATTGAACTCTGGTACTTCGCCGCGCTTTGGGCGATCGAACCAGGTTTTCCAGTCACACTGCCGTGACGTTAGTATTAAGCTCGATAGTTTTTGTAACTTATGATCATGCCAACCGCAATCAAGGTGATCAGTTCTCTTTGCATTATGTTTACCAGCATTTTTGCCGCCAACTTAATGTTTATCTACAAACAACAGATTGCATTACCGATTACAGGTTTGCCATTGCTTAGCTTTATTAATCTGTTTGCGATTGGTGTTCTGGTCGTACTCACCCTGGTGTTATTACTAAAGGCTAATCGTTTCGTTGGCTTTACGCGGGTACTGGTTTATACACTGCTATTAATGTTAGGTCTGGATGTATTATTGATGCTTAAGTATCTGACCACAGCTTATGGAATACTCACGATTAGTTTAAACATTATTGTCATTGTATTTTTGGTTGGGGTGCGAGGTTATTTAAATAGCGAACATGCTTTACGCTATTTTGGACGTTAAAGATTTAGGTAGTTTGTTCGTTAATTTCTTGAGCCTAATAGCGACGTAGTTGCCCAACAAGCACACCTTGAACCTGCACTCGTTGTGCATCATATACCATGGCCTGCATCTGGCTGTTCTCGGGTATCAACTTAACTTTACCATCATCAAGTTTGCGCAAGCGCTTTAAGGTCACTTCCATATCATCAATTAAAGCAACGACGATATCCCCATCGTTGGCCGTGGCCTGGCTTTTAATAATCACGATATCGCCATCGAGAATTCCGATTTCGCACATCGAGTCACCTTGTACTTCCAGCGCATAGTTGTCCTGGCTGGAAAATTCAGCGAAGCTGAGTTCATCTTGATCGGGAATGGCTTCAATGGGTCGGCCCGCGGCAATCCGACCAACCAATGGGAGGGTCGTGTGGGAGTGTGGGATATCAGTAAGTCGGATACCGCGCCAGCCTCGTTCGGTATGGTGAAGATAGCCCTTTTCAACCAGGGCTTGTACATAACGATGCACCGTGCCTTTTGAACTGATCCCGAGCGTTGTTCCTATCTCGTTCAATGTCGGTCCTTGGCCGTGCTGGGCAAGATGATTGCGTATAAATCGCAACATCTTTTGTTCAAGGGCAGTGAGCGTTGAAATGTTCTCCATACGTTCTCTATAGTAGAGAACATTTAGAGAACTTTCAAGCCTAAATTAAATTTATTTGTCAATTTAGGCAAAAAACCCTTCTGGCGGATTTGGGCGTTTTTATTAGAAAGAGCAACTCGCCGGGCTTGTAGGTGAATACTTACAACAAGATCAGGCCCGTCTGACAGACGAAAGTAAGTTCAATCCGGTACGATCGTTTTCAATGAATCAGGGGTTTTCTTGCACAGAATACATTGGGGAAGGACGCATTGCCTGGCAATGCAAACGGCTAGGGATGGCCCTCATTCATTTAGACAAAATGAGGGAATCAACATGTACCAACAGCGCAGCCGACATAATGAAAAAGGGGCTATCCCCTTTCGTAGCGGACGTTTTTATAGTGTAGACAATGAGTGGTGGTTTGCGATTCGCCGTGGCGCGGATAAAGGTCCATACACGACGAAGGCAATGGCAAAACAGGGTCTGATTGAATATTTAAATGAACAGTTTACGTTTGAAAAAAATTTAAAGCGTGATCGAGCATTAAGTCTTTAGAGGTTTAAGAGCTATAAGCTGGCCCAAATCGATTCATAGTCAGCAGAATTTTTAGCTAACTGCGGGCTGACTGGACGTGAATCAGTAAATTCGATTTGATGTGCAGAGCCGACAGGGGTGGTAAACAGAACATCCTGCACTTGAATCGAACGAGATTGACCATCAACAATCAATTGTATTTTATTGTGATCGAACTTGGTTGGCATGTTCGGCAAAAATAAAATATGTCCATCTTCATTTTTTCCAAGCAAGCATTTTATCGGTTGAGATTTAACCCCAGACGTTAATTTAATTTCAGCTGGCTTCACAATTTGGCTACGCTTTTGGATTCCTGCCCGGATTGGACCCGTCGTCGGGCAAACCATCCAGCGAATTTCACCAAGTTGCCATTGGCCGGTTTTACCCCGGCAAGCAACCAGCTCACTAGTTTGAATATGTTCAACGCCATCTTGTGGTAACGCGATGCAGAAACCACCTTTGCTAATATTCATTACCTTGGCATTAAGATAGCTGTATACCTTCATGCGCATACTTTCAGTCCACGAGGGGGTAGGCGCATCCGGCTCAAAATAAGCGCTATCCCAAATGTCTTCACCCACGTCACGCGCGGTGATAAATTCTTGATTGCCTAATTCACCAGATTGGTTCGGAGGAATAGCAAGATTAAAGTTGTCATCTTCCACTTCAGCTTGGGGTTCAGCTTCAGGCTGATTTGCCTGGCGGCCATTGGATATCACATAGTGAATTGCACTAACCCCTATCGCGACTTCAGCGTGGCCCTGAATCAAACGGCGTTCGCCATCCCGCGTGGGTGGACGTCCCCAGTTATTAAGCAGAATAAGCAAGGCACGGCGAGAAGTTACGCGCCCTCTTCCGAGCTTAATGGTTTCAACTCCGGGCTTCGCATTATTTAGAATTTTATTGATATGAATTAATAGATTGGAAATATCCAAATAACGAACATCAATAAGTTGATTTTCTGCCTGCGAAATATTCTCAGCAATTAAACCGGGTGGGTAATCGGTCTCCAGGGTGAAAGCGTAGGTTGTCGTATTATTGTCACGATGAGCCGTTTTAATGGCGACATACGGAATCCAGAGGTCCAGGTTGTTTAAAACATCTTTTAATTCAGATGGCTTAAATAAATTAGGCGACAGTAATGAGTGTAATAAAAGCTTTTTGAATTCAGCGCCAATGCTGGTTTTGGTTGGGGTTTCACCCAGGCCGGTTATTTTCGCATTGAGTAAATTATATTTTTCAACAAGTTGATAAATCCAATATAACTGCTGCCACATGCCTTTTTGATAGGGCATATAAAGTTGACGATAATTGCTTAGCAACAAACTGGAATAATAAAAGATACGGTGCACTGAAGTAGTCACGACTTTTTTCCAGCCAAAGCGACTGAGTTCGATACTGTGTGCGATCACCTGTTGGTAACCCAGGATAGTCTGGCGAAGCAGTTGGCTATAAAGATCGGCGACCTTGCGACGTTTTTGTGACAAGGGTAGCGGCTTGCCTGCATAGTGTCGATGCAGTTCAGGTAGAATAAGTTCAAGCGGTTCGCCAATGCCTTCGAGTAGGTGGAAATGATGTTTTACCGGAACGTCATCCTGGCGATTGACATCACGCATAGCCATATATAACTGACGTGCAGTCTCACCAACCGAGGCAATCGGTAAATTATCCAACCAGTTTTTGATTGCGCCTGGTTCTGTGTCAAATTGTGTAAAGTTTGTTGTCATATTTCAGTCAGTCTCAAATCATATCCAACACTATGCAATTTGATTGCCAGTTATGCCGCCAATCTTAACTAATTTAGATTAGGCAGGCTTAGTAAGTGCTTACATCTATGTGAACTGGGGGAGATAGATTGGTGCGCGAAAACAGGCAGGCAATAATTTGCCATAAAACATATTCTTTTATGTACTGTTCTATTATTCACGTCCAAAAACGTGTCCCCCAAATCACACAATAATAGTGTGATTCAGTTCACATTTTACTACAGAGAGTAGAGGACATTCAAAAAAAGCTCCATGATATTTTGGTTACAAATTGTCAACACTTGAGCTAACTAGTTGAGATTATTAATGAAATAAACCACATAACTAGTGGTTTTATATAGAAAAGTTAAACCAGTAGTATTTAAATAGTCTTTGCTCAATTTAATGACTGTTATTATATAAGCAAAACCTTAATTCAATCTTAATAATAAGGGTTTCATAGAATTTCCAAATATTATTATTTACAACCAGTTAGATTCAAATTGGCTAAGAATTAGACTTATGCGTACAATAATGGGCTGTTAAATTCTTAAGCTATTGTTAACCCATGCAATATCAAGACAAGTTCGATGTAATTATCGTTGGCGGTGGTCATGCCGGGACCGAGGCTGCGTTGGCGGCTGCGCGTATGGGTTGCAAGACCTTGTTGTTGACTCACAATATCGAAACACTTGGTCAGATGAGCTGTAATCCCGCTATCGGCGGTATTGGCAAAGGTCATCTGGTCAAAGAGGTCGATGCATTGGGCGGCCTGATGGCGAAGGCCATTGATGTGGCCGGCATCCAGTTTCGTATCTTGAATGCGAGTAAAGGACCGGCAGTACGCGCAACTCGCGCCCAGGCTGATCGCGTGCTCTATAAGAGTGCAGTACGTCAGGTTCTGGAAAACACGCCGAATTTAACTCTGTTCCAACAAGCTGTGGATGATCTGATCGTGTCAGGTGAGCAGGTGATCGGCGTGCTGACACAAATGGGTTTGAAGTTCCAAGCCCCCTCCGTCGTACTCACCGTCGGTACCTTTCTTGGCGGTTTAATCCATATTGGCGAATCGAATTACCAGGGCGGCCGTGCGGGTGATCCACCGGCGAATGCCTTATCCAAACGATTACGTGAGCTGCCATTTAATGTCGAGCGTTTGAAAACGGGTACCCCGCCTCGCATTGACGGTAAGACAATCGATTATTCGCAGTTGCAAGCCCAGCCGGGTGATGAACCGATACCGGTGTTTTCATTTATGGGATCGGCAGCGGATCACCCGCAACAGGTGGCTTGCCATATTACTTATACGTCAGAACAAACCCATGAGGTCATTCGCAACGGCCTGCATCGCTCGCCCATGTACAGTGGTGTTATTGAAGGTGTGGGCCCACGCTATTGCCCCTCTATCGAAGATAAGGTTGTGCGCTTTGCTGAACGTGATGCACATCAAATCTTTGTTGAGCCAGAAGGATTGACCTCAACAGAAGTTTATCCAAACGGTATTTCGACGAGTTTACCCTTTGATGTGCAGTATGAATTTGTTCGCTCGATAAAAGGTTTTGAGAATGCGCATATTACTCGTCCTGGTTACGCGATTGAGTATGATTATTTTGACCCGCGTGATTTAAAGTCTTCATTAGAGACCAAACACATTTCAGGCCTGTTTTTTGCGGGTCAAATTAATGGAACGACCGGTTATGAAGAAGCCGCCGCACAAGGATTGATTGCCGGTATGAACGCAGCTTTAGCTGTTCAGGGGAAAGATACCTGGACGCCACGTCGAGATGAAGCTTATATTGGTGTATTGATTGACGACCTGATTACTCGTGGCACTAACGAACCCTATCGTATGTTTACCTCACGTGCGGAATATCGACTGCTGCTGCGTGAAGATAATGCAGACTTACGCTTAACCGAACAAGCGAACAAGCTAGGTATGATTGATGATATACGTTGGCAGGCCTTTAATGAAAAACAAGCGACATTAAATAAAGAACAGCAACGCTTGCATGAAACGTTTGTACATCCGGGTAAAATGGATTCTGAGTTGGAGCGTAAGGTGCTGGAAAAACCGCTTTCAAAAGAGGCGCGTTTGTCGGAGTTATTACGTCGTCCCGGTCTCGGTTATAACGATGTGATGGCATTGGCTGGTATTGAAGATGGTCAAACCGATGAAACCATTATTGAACAGCTCGAGATCCAGGCAAAGTATGCTGGTTACATCGATCGTCAACATGATGAAATTGCAAAGCAGCAACGACATGAAGAAACTCAATTGCCGAGCGATTTACAATATGATCAGGTAAAAGGTTTATCTGCTGAAGTGGCGGAGAAGTTAGCGCGAATTAAGCCAGAGACGATTGGACAGGCAGCACGCATTCAGGGTATTACGCCGGCCGCAATTTCAATATTGTTAGTCTATTTAAAAAAGCGCAAGTTGAGTAACCGTCGTCAGTCAGCCTAACTCCAGTCATTCTTCCTTGATATCAAGGCGCGTGATTTAATACAAATATTTTTAGTAATTGATCGAGTAAATCAGTCGGGAATTGAACTCGGGTCCTCAATGCGGGTCAAAAATTTAGCTTAGTAAAGTAAAGTGTGGGGTATAGTGATACACCCTGTTTTTGTTAGACTGGCTTAAGCTTATGTTAGATTTTACCGAGTAAGCTAATAAAATTATAAAATTAACTGGATTAAACCCGATTAGATCATTCAAGAGGAACCCTGCTATGTTGAAGAGAACACTGTTTGTTTTGGTATTGACGGTATTCGCAAGCTCTGTGATGGCTGGCGATAACGGCATTATTAAAAAGAAAAGTATGCATTCGGTAACGGCAACACTCGACCGCCTGGAAAACATCTTAACCAAGAAAGGCATTAGCATTGCCGTACGCTGGAAGCATAGCGACAAAGCAAAAGGTGTTGGTATGACGCTACGTGATACGGAAATTATGATCTTTGGCAATCCGAAAATGGGCTCACCGCTAATGATCAGCAATCAGGAGATTGGCATCGATTTACCGATGAAGGCATTGGCCTATAAAGATGCAAACGGTCAGGTTTGGTTAGCGTATAACGACCCGGCTTATTTAAAAAAGCGTCACGGTATAAGCGATAAAGACAAAATTTTTACCAAAATGACTGGCGTGCTCGATAAACTGACCAGCAAGGCGGTTGCCAAGTAAGATTCATCTTGAGTCAGATAGCCATTATTTGGCTTCAAGCTAGTTGGGCTCAGCAAGTTGAGTAGTACAAAAGGATTTGCTATTCAGCTTGAGAATGCCTGCTTGAACAACGGTATTGATCTGGATGTTTCCCAGCAAGCCAGCCTGATTGGCTATTTGTCGTTACTGGCGAAATGGAATCGTGCTTACAATTTAACCTCGATTCCAGGCCCGCAATGGGTCAATGAGCTGTTACTGGATGCCTTAGTCGCTCTGCCTTATATCCATAATGGCCCTATTCTAGATGTGGGTAGTGGTGCGGGTTTGCCGGGTATCCCGCTGGCGATTGCCCGCCCCGAATTAGATTTCACCCTGTTAGACAGCAATGGTAAAAAAATCAGATTTATCAAGCAGGTAGCGATTGATCTAAAGCTTACTAACCTGGATGTGATACAGTCACGAATAGAAGACTTCACAGCAGCCTCTGGTTATGCTTTGATCGTCTCCAGGGCCTATGCCGAGTTAGATGTCTTTTTAAATAGTACCGCGCATCTGCTTGCGAAACAGGGTCATTGGCTAGCCTGGAAAGGGGCCAAACTGGAATCAGAATTAGAAAAAGTCAGCATGCCGGTCGTCGTCAATGAGACCGTTGAAGTCAAACTACCCGACGTTGCTGGCCATCGATATTTATTAGATATTTCAAGAACACAGGCGACAGGGTGAGGAAAATGGGCAAGATTATTGCCGTTGCAAATCAAAAAGGCGGTGTGGGTAAAACCACGACCTGCATCAATCTTGCCGCCTCGTTGGCCGCGACCAAACGCAAGGTGTTGCTGGTGGACATGGATCCCCAGGGTAATGCGACTATGGGCTCTGGCATCAATAAAAGCGAACTCAAGCTGACCTCTTGCGACGTGTTATTGGACGAATGTGCTATCGAAGATGCCATTGTTCGATCGGAGCAAGCCGAATTTGATATCTTGCCGGCCAATGGTGATTTGACGGCCGCGGAAGTCTCGCTAATCGAATTTCAGCATCGCGAGGCTCGCTTGCGAACGGCACTGACGTCAGTACGGGATAAATACCACTATATACTTATTGATTGTCCGCCATCATTAAACATGCTGACATTAAATGCGATGGTGGCCGCGCAATCGGTCATGATCCCGATGCAATGCGAATACTATGCATTAGAAGGTTTGACGGCCTTGCTTGAAACCATTAACAAGATTCAGGCTTCCGTCAATCCCGAGCTTAATGTGGAAGGTTTGCTACGCACTATGTTTGATCCCCGCAATAACCTGGCCAACGATGTTTCCGGGCAATTACTAGTGCATTTCCCAAAAAAGGTCTATCGGACGGTGATTCCACGTAATGTCCGCTTAGCCGAGGCACCGAGTTACGGTACTCCAGTCATTCAATACGACAAAACCTCGCGTGGTGCGCGTGCCTATCTGGCACTGGCGGGCGAGATTCTACGCAAGCACGAAGGTGCCACCCTGCTTAGTAAAGTCAACTAATTCTCCCTAAATCATTACAAACTTTCGCCGATCTCTTTGCGATTATTTTTACTCTTAGCATGCACTAAATAATCCTGGTTTGATGCTGCGTGCCAACAAGGCTCCCTGCACTTAGGCTAAATCCAATTAAGAGTCAGTGGGTTTGACTCATTCGTTAATGACCCCGCAGATGATGAGCGTCGTGATTGTTTACCCGAAGTGCAACCTGCAATAGACACTTTTAGGAATGTTGCGGCTGCTTGGTAAAAAATTACTAGGTATGGTTGACGTTGCAAATAGAGGTAAGGAATAACGACGAGCTGGTAGAATTTTTACAGCCCAAGAGTCTAAACCCGCCAGCTGAACCTGAATTTAAAGCCGTTAAGCTAAAAGCATGCAATTGTGGGCCGGTTGTTTTAAGCTAGCCACTATGAAAAAACGTGGATTAGGAAGAGGTCTGGATGCCTTATTGGGCAGCAGCGCGGTTGGCGATACGCCTACGACTGCCAAGGCGGATGCGGGTCTGCGTGAAGTGGCCGTCGACTTAATTGATCGCAGTCCTTATCAGCCACGCGCGGACTTTAATGAAGAGGCCTTACAGGAATTGGCTGATTCAATACGTGCACAAGGTGTCATTCAGCCCGTTGTCGTCCGTCCTAATCTCACGACGCCAGGCCGATTCGAGCTGATTGCGGGTGAACGTCGCTGGCGAGCGGCGCAGTTAGCGGGACTGCACGAAGTGCCGACCGTGGTTCGTGAGGTAGATGACCAGGCCGCAATGGCCATGGCCTTGATTGAGAATATCCAACGCCAGGCCTTGAATCCAATTGAAGAGGCCGTCGCCCTTAACCGTTTAATCGATGAATTTGGTTTAACCCATGAACAAACCGCCGAAGCGGTGGGTCGTTCACGGGCGGCGGTCAGTAATATGTTACGACTGCTTAATCTAGAGGCCGGGGTAAAAGCCATGCTCGAACAGGGCAAGCTGGAGATGGGCCATGCGCGTGCTTTGCTTGGTTTACGTGGCGGTGCTCAGTTTAAAGCGGCGCAAGAGGTTGAGCACAAAGGTTTATCCGTGCGTGAAACAGAACGCCTGGTTAAAAAGACCGCCTCCCCCGAAGCGATCAAGCCGTCAACGGCCAAGATCGTTGATCCAGACACACAGCGCCTTGAGCAGGACTTATCAGAGAAATTAGGGGCGCGTGTGCATTTTCAAGCTGGCAAAGGCGGTAAGGGTAAATTGGTGATTTCCTATAATTCCAATGACGAACTGGATGGCATCCTCGAACACATCAAGTAGCGAACCCCTTCAGCTCCCTAAGTCGTTATTTTTCCTCAAAAAACAGTAAAAAAATTCCACTAGTTCAAAATTTGCCTGGAATACCCTATTCACGACCAGGATTTAGAGCCGCACAGATAGCTTAACGTCGCCCTTTATAATAAAGCGATACCTAAAGCACACCGGCTGATAAGTCGATACTAATAACGTTAATATTTATTCCGGTTTAATTTAATGATGTATCGAACTCGACTGTTAGTGCTATTGGTGATTGGCTTGATGGCTATGCCGTTATCTATCTGCGCTGAATCTAAATCGTTTAAGTTCGGTATTGTCCCGCAACAATCGATTAGAAAAGTTGCTCGGACCTGGTTACCTGTTACCCAGTATCTGGAACGAGTGACGGGTTATAAAATCGATTTCGCTACTGCAAAAAATATCCCAACCTTTGAAAAAGTGTTATCGGCAGGGGGCTATGATTTTGCTTATATGAATCCCTATCATTACACCGTCTATAATCAAAGCCCGGGATATAAAGCATTTGCAAAAGCACGTGATAAAAAGATTAAAGGTATTTTAGTTGTACGTGCCGATAGCGAAATAAAATCTTTGTCCGATCTTCAAAATAGTACTTTGGCCTTTCCTTCTCCCTTAGCGTTTGCTGCGAGCATGTTACCGCGCGCAGCTCTGGTAAAACAGAAAATTGCATTCCAGCCGATATATGTAAATTCACACGACTCAGTATATCGTAATGTGGTGCAAGGAAATTATCCTGCAGGAGGAGGTGTGTTAAGAACCTTTAAGGCGATTGAAAAAAGTATCAAGGATCAGCTCAGGATTTTACATACGACGGAAAGTTTTACCCCGCATGCCTTTGCTGCCCATCAGGATGTGCCGGTTGCTGTAGTTGAAAAAATACAACAGGCTCTGATTGACCTGGATGGTGATGCTAATGGTAAGACGATACTTAAGAAAATAAAAATAAAAGGGATATCCCAGGCGGTAGATTCTGACTGGGATGATGTTCGTGCTTTAGGTTTAAATCCGTAGCACAAGTTACATATTAAAATGTCATTTCGTTTAAAAACCATTCTCGGTGTTGCAACGATAGAAATATTCCTAGTCGCGATATTAATTGTCAGTGGATTAAAGTGGCTAGAAGCATCCTATGAAAATGATCTAAAGCTGCGTGCGAAAAATCTTGTCGAGACGTCTGCCGTCGTCCTAAGAGATCCGGTAGTGGTGTTGGATTTGGGAACAATACAAAGCTTTGCCACAGAATTTATTAAAAATTCCAATGCCAAGTACATTCGTATATACAATAACAATAAATTACTAATTGGTGAGGGTGAACAAACCCTTATCAAGAAACCATTTGTGCGTGATTATCAATTAGCCGACGTCAAGGATAATATTTATGATACGTCGGCGGAGCTCATTATCGAAGGTATACGTATCGGGCATGTTGAGTTAGGACTGTCCACAAATGAGATTCAGCAGCGTTACAATGCTGTATTACAAAAAGCACCGATCATTGCGGGGATTGGACTACTTTTATCGGGACTCTTTTCATTTGCACTAGGTAGCTATTTAACCAGGCAGCTAACGCGGGTTCAAAAAGCGACAGAATACATTCGCCAAGGTGATTTTAAGCACCAGATAGAGGTTAAAGGTAATGATGAGCTTGCTGATACGGCTAGAGCCTTTAATAAAATGGCGAATCATATCTCAGAAACCTACGATGAATTGAATAATGCATTAGCCAGAGCCAATGCCGCAACTCAGGCAAAAACAGATTTTCTAGCGAACATGAGTCATGAGATTAGAACACCGCTGAATGGTGTCTATGGGATGTTAACATTGCTTGCAGATACAGAGCTTACTAAACAACAACAAGAGTGGTTGTCGGCAGGAAAAGTCTCGGCAGAATTATTGCTTTCGATCATAAATGATATTTTAGATTTTTCTAAAATCGAGGCCAATAAATTAATGCTTGAGCACAGTGATTTTAATTTACATCAGGTTGTTGAGGATGTTGCGCAAATGTTGTCGGGAATTGCGTTACAAAAAAATATCGAAATAAGCAGTTATATTGATAATGATGTTGCTGAATTCATTCAAGGTGATAGCACTCGCTTGGCGCAGGTGTTAACAAACTTATGTGCCAATGCGGTAAAGTTTACCGAGCAAGGTGAGGTTGTTTTAAAAGTATGCACGGAGCAACTGAATGACGTACCCGCTATCTGCATTAAAGTCAGCGATACGGGTATTGGAATTGATAAAGATAAAATAGATTCATTGTTTGAAGAATTTTCTCAAGAAGATACATCAACCACCAGACAATTTGGTGGCACAGGATTGGGTTTGGCGATTTGCAGTAAGCTTGTTGGTCTGATGGGCGGTCAGATTCGAGTCGATAGCGAGAAAGGGGTCGGCTCAACCTTCAGTTTTGCGATACCTTATCATCCAGCGAAGAAAGCACCCCTGTTGCAAGAATTTAAGTTAGATGAGTTTGATGTTCTAATTGTTGATGATAATAAAACGAATTGTATGATCCTGGAGCACTATCTTGATCATCTGGGTATCCGTTCACAAACTGCATTGAATGCGGTCGATGCACTGGAGTTAATTAAGCAAAGCCAAATCGATAACCGCCCATTTACCTTTGCGTTGATTGATTGCCAAATGCCGGAGGTCGATGGTGTGGCGCTGGCGAAATTGATTAATGAAGATACTGCAAGCAAAATAAAATATTCAGTTTTAGTGAGTTCAGCAAACCAGACGGATATCACAGAAATCGATAAGTATTTCGATGCGAGCATTACCAAGCCGGTGAAGCGCACAACACTCTATGAAACACTTGCGAATGTGCTAAACGGTAGCCGTGCAAATAATGCTAACCAGCATAATCCCGAATTGAGCTTGTTCTCGGGTCATGTCTTGCTTGTTGAAGACAATGTGGTGAACCAGATGTTAGCGCAGGAGATGTTACGCAAACACGGTCTCGAGGTGACCACGGTCGAGAATGGCCATAAGGCCGTACTGGAAGCGGCGATGACACCGTTTGATTTGATCCTGATGGATATACAGATGCCGGTGATGGACGGTTATGAATCGACTCGCCAAATCCGCAATCATGAAAAGCGCAAAAATCTAAACCCAACCCCGATTGTTGCATTGACCGCGAATGCCCTCAAAGGTGATGATGAAACCTGCTTCCAGGCCGGTATGAATGACTATATTTCCAAACCGTTTAGTGAGTCGATGCTGCTCCGAGTTTTACAGAAATACCTGGTTTCCGAGCTGGGCCCGCCGGAAACTGATATTAAAGCTGGACCAGATTCTCAGGACAATGCGCTAACAAACTGACTCGCAAAGGCATTTTTTCGGCTTATTGGGGCTGTGTTCCCCGCCATAATAATAGTCGGCAAATTTGCAGCCTCTAATTGACCAATTCAGCACGAACTTATATACTTCGCCGCCCTGATAGCTTGCGTTTGAGGCCGTCTTTATAAGACTTTTGAGCATGTTGAAAGCCAGAGACAGCTTAACAATGGCGTTGCGCAAGACACTCCAAATTCAGGCAGCACTGACAGGAATCGCTGCCATTATTGCACTACT
>CAMYMO010000112.1 GCA_947259425.1 uncultured Ectothiorhodospiraceae bacterium
CTAAATAGTCGAGACGTAAAAAAAAGGCCTACCAGAAATGGTAGGCCTTTTATTTTTCGTCAAACGTAGGGTTTAAACCGTTACGTTAGAGGCCTGAGGGCCCTTAGGACCATCTTCGACTTCATAAGTGACTTGCTGACCTTCAGCTAAGGTACGAAACCCATCGCTGGCGATTGCAGAAAAGTGTACGAATACGTCTTTGCTGCCATCTGAAGGAGTGATAAAGCCGAAGCCTTTGGATTCGTTAAACCATTTAACGGTTCCTGTTGCCATAGTATAAATACCTCATTAAATATTTTAAAAAATGTTACAAATCTTACGAGGTATTTAACAGGAAAAACGTACAACAGTATTCTGTAAAAAACCAGGATGATATGTAGCCGGCCAATAGTTTAACTCTTTTTTAACTAAAAACTCTATACATCTGCAACACAAAATTGACTGATTTCACTGATTTTTTGCTCATTTTGGGTTAAAAAGCACGTAAATCCAACAGTTAGTGCTTAATTTCTGATATACTGTTTGCCGATTTAGAACACGACACACTTCAGTCTGTGTCCCTTTCGCGGACTTTTTCACGCTGAGCCTCGAAGACGATTTAAATGTTCCCACCTGGACTGTCTCAAGCAAGTAGCTTGGGTAGGCGGTAACTCAAACCCTTAAGGGCAAATTACACATGTCATTTGATTCACTCGGCCTATCGGCTGATTTGCTGCGTGCTGTACGCGAGCACGGTTATACCCAACCCACCCCTATTCAAAGTCAGGCTATCCCCATTGTACTGGAAGGTAGAGACATTCTTGCCGGAGCGCAGACTGGTACGGGCAAAACGGCTGGTTTCACCTTACCGATGTTGCAGCGCTTAAGTGAGAAAAAATCACCCGCGGCACAAAACACTAAACGTCGTCCGGTACGAGCACTAATTTTAACACCAACGCGTGAACTGGCTGCTCAAGTTGCGGAGAGTGTTAATACCTATTCAGCTTATTTACCGCTGAAATCGACCGTCATTTTCGGTGGCGTGAGCATCAACCCACAGATTAATAAGCTGCGTAAAGGGGTGGACGTGCTTATCGCAACCCCTGGGCGTTTACTGGATCATGTGGGGCAAAAAACCGTCGATCTATCCCAGGTTGAGATATTGGTGTTAGATGAAGCGGATCGCATGCTGGATATGGGCTTTATTAAAGATATACGTCGAGTTTTGGCCTTATTACCGAAGCAACGACAAAATTTGTTGTTCTCTGCAACCTTCTCAAAAGAGATAAAACGACTGACGCAGGATTTATTGCACAATCCAGCGATGATCGAGGTCGCCAGAGAGAATACCACCGCAGAACGAATCGAACAGATTGTGCATCCGGTCGATCGTAAACGTAAACGCGAATTATTATCATGGCTGATTGGTTCACAGGAATGGCGCCAGGTTTTGGTGTTTACCCGAACCAAACACGGTGCAAATCGTCTTTCCGAGCAATTGGCTAACGATGGCATTACCGCTGCTGCGATTCATGGCAACAAAAGCCAAGGGGCGCGCACTCGTGCTCTCGCTGATTTTAAAAGCGGTAAGGTTCGTGTGTTAGTGGCCACTGATATCGCGGCACGCGGTCTGGATATCGATCAATTACCCCATGTGGTCAATTTTGAGCTTCCGAATATTGCTGAGGACTATGTACACCGAATTGGTCGAACCGGTCGCGCAGGTAATGAAGGGGTCGCGATTTCCTTAGTCTGTGTCGATGAATTAAAACTGCTCAAGGATATTGAACGGTTAATCAAGTTTGAGATTCCCAAAGATGTTAAACCGGGATATGAACCTGATCCTTCCATTAAGGCCGAACCCATTCAAAGAGGCCGTAAAGGCAAACCGGGTAATTCAAAATCGAAGCATCGCAAGCCGGCGTCAAAACGACGAGGATCACAATCGCCCATACCTGCAAACCGAAATAACGGCAATCGTTCCAGATCAAGTTCGGGACAAGCCAACCAAAGGAGTCGATAGAAATGAGTACTGATGTAGAGACAACAGAAGAGGCAAGCAAGCCCAAAGCATCCGATAAATATCGAGTGGAAAGCGTCGAAAAAACCGACCCGCCTGCGGGCATGCCTGCAGGGAATTGGCATCGTTATGTCATAGGGCAAGGTGGTTCCAAGATTGAAGGTTTAAAACCGGGCACATTAAAAGCGGTAACTCAGCATGCTGAATCCGTGGCCAGTGATCTTAATTCACGTGCAGCTGGTGGAAATTCAACCTATGCGGCCCGGAAACAGAAGTAATCGTTACCTGCATGTAAGCCAGTGTGATAAGTGAACAAAAAAAGCACTGAAATTGATGTAAAGTGAATAAGCTATAATAACCTTTGTTTGGTTATTTATAAGCCATATCTAATAAACAAATAGTAAAACAGTCCATTTATTTTCTATACTTAGAGCTTAGATTAAACGTGTTAAGGTAAATCAAATCCATGCTAAATAAATTAGTTGTCCGCTATAACGGTCGAAAAATTGATGAGCTTATCGTAAGTCGTGATGTCTTTACGATTGGTCGCAAGCTGGATAATGATTTACGCCTTGAAGACACAACTGTCAGTAGTCACCACGCAAAATTAGTCATGAAACCAGGGGGGTTATTCATACAGGATTGTGACAGTACGAATGGCACTTTAGTGAATGGCATCCAGGTCAGTGACAAGATGTTAGCCGAGGGTGACGTGGTTGTGATTGGAAAATATTCCATTACCAATGAAGAAATAGAACATGAACCGGCGACCCTCGAGTTTGATCCGACCATGCAGATCGGCAAAAAAGAGCTGGATAATGTATTGAGTCGATTAGAAAATGCACACATCACGCATTCAGAAAGTTCGATTTCGATAAACAAAAAGACCCTCAACTGGATTGCGCAGGATGCGAATGGCGTTTGGTGGGGATTTGAGAATAAACCCGTCCCGGGAATAAATGGTTGGATTGATGGGCTCGATGGGACCAAGATTTTATTGAAACAGGAAATCGCCCAAAATGATCAATGGCGGGATACGCTGCAAAGATTAGCGTAAAAAAAAGGGGCCAGTGGGCCCCCAAATAATCGCCAGTGGCAAATACATTTATTTCTTCGAGTTTATAGCTACCGGTTTCATAAGCGCTTAATTTACAGTCTCCAGGAAGAACTTGGATCATCGTCTGGACTAACATCCGTGATGTGTGATTGCAAAAAACTGCAGGCTAAATTGCGATCAACAAATGGACCACGAACGCCCTCTCTTGTATAAACAAACCAACCTTCGGTCATGACATGAAAATACCGATCCGGATTTCCGCGATGATTTTCGCCCGCCCGTGGTGGTAAATTGTTTGAAAAATCGTCCATAACGCAATCCATTACATAAAGTTTATTTCAGTATTGGAATCATAGAGCCTATCGCCTGGCACGTCTGTCGGTCGATTCTGAAGTAAACGTAGGTATTTCCCTACAGGGTTGAATGAGCAAAGATTTTTCTGCATAGAGCTAAACTTGCTGCCCTATAAGTTATTGAATACTATAGAGAAATGGCGTCCTCGACAGGACTCGAACCTGTAATCTATCCCTTAGGAGGGGATTGCATTATCCAGTTATGCTACGAGGACTAAGGAAAAGTTGGATACAGCCGAATGTTACCATCTTCTATGATGGCTTCATAACTTTCGGTTTAGGCTGGATTCAGCAGCGGATTTCACGTCGCTGATTGCGGTCAAGCATAGCGACGATGCGTTCAAGATGAGTTTGTTGATTAGGTTGTATCTCGATAAATTGACTGCCGATCAGCGCATAGCCTTTTTCAGGATAAGACCGAACGCTACGAACTTCGATGTCACAAGTGATTTCATTACGGCCAGGTAAATTGATGGTCGCCGAATAAATGGCTTGTTCGGCCGAGAAATTAATCGAATCTGAATAGTCGAGCTTCGAACAAAAACCACTTGCCGAGATGTCGACGATGTCGCCGATAACATGATGCTTAAGGGGAACGGGTATCGATATGGCGAGCTTTTGATCACCATTAACACTGGCTCGATAATGTCGCCGACGTTGCTGGTAAAGCATGTTTTTTGGCAATGCCAGGCGATAAGCCGCAAAGCTATTATCGTTTTCTATGCCTAATACTTTGGCCTGAAATTGCATACGCACACCTTGCAAGCGACCATCGACGTGGATAAGGGTGCCTTTCTTAATTTTTTTGTGAGCGCTTTGTGAGTTAAGCTCATCCAGCAAGAGTTCATTTTTTTCGTAACTCGCCTCAAGAATGATACTGTTATATTCAGCGCTATCTTTACCGATTTTTACTTTTACAATTGAGCGAGTTGTTTGCAAACGGTGTAACAGGTTTACCATGTGAGGTTGGTAAGAGATGGTCTGTTCGGATTTCAATGTTTCCTGCATAGCAAGTCAGACTTTACCAATGATATTATGGCTAAATTTATTTTCCTGCATGCCTTTTTTAGAGTATTCATCCTGATCACTCACGGTACCACGTAGTATGGAAAGCGCATCCTGAGTAAATCGTTGCTGATGAGCGACCATAATCCCATTAATCTGGTTTTGAGTTGTACACTTTTGGCCTAAATAGGTAATACGCTTCCAGGTTTTAGCGATTTGTTGTTGGATGATTTTGGGTTGTTTTTTCAGCCATTTACCCAGGCTTTTTTTATCAGGTAGGATATTTAAATCCGCGCAGATATTGACTCGATTACATTCTGCACTTTCAATTTGCTGGGTTAATCCTGTTTTTAGCTCGGCAAGCTTTTCTATATCATCAATCTGCTTGTCGGATAAGGCGGTTTGTTCTTGCAGTAAGATTTTGCTGAGTTCTGTCAGATAGCTATCCAACTCAGTCAGGCTGTTTATCAGCTGGTTAATTGATTCTTGCTGGCTCATTCGCAAAGATGCCTGGACTAGAAATCAGCTTCAAAGTCCATCATTTTGTCGGCAACGCGATCTGGGTTGACCTTGTATTCGCCACGCGAAATCGCATCACGTATCTCATTGACATGTGATTGGTCGACTTCAGACTGGTTTGCCAGTTTTTGTTCGAGCGATCTTAACCGTCCGGCCATATCGGTAATACTGACCGTATCACCTTGTGTCGACGAGCGACTGCTGGACGTGTTTGAGTCGCCCTCACTTTTGACCGACGATACCGAGCGATCATTTGAGTGTTGACTCCGGCCGGAATTTATCCCGCTTATATCATGAGGCATGAAACTAGACTCCTAACGCATTTTGCCGTAATTGTTAGCGGCATGTTTCTGAAAAGCTTTAGCGATAAACTTTCATGTCCTTGAAATTATTCACATTTTAACTCTAACGGTGGAACGAGCAACCACTTCACCCGATAATTTTCGGCCACTTCGAGTATTCTTAACGCTAATCACCTGGCCACGATGACCGTCCATCAGTGCTTTACCTGAAGTGCGAATTTTAAGGCCATTGCCTTCCGCGATGATGGTAATCATTTCACCACGACTGACCAATAACCTGGGTTTGACCATACGCGCGGTGATGACGGCCGTATTTCGTATCGGGCGTTTCGCGATCATGCCCAGCAGGCTATTTATATCAGTAAAAACCCCTGCATGGTAGCGCCCGACATCATGGCGTACAAAACTTAAGTGCGATTGGGTGATCATTTCCCCTCTAGGAATAGGGTGTTTTGCTACCAGCACATCGGTATAGGCATGAACATGCACGGGGACGCGGACTCGCCAGCCTGGATTTTCGCAACGGACCCCAATACTGGTAGGGCCAACCGGTTCTTTATTACTCGTGGTAAAAACCTGAAGTTCAGTTGTGCATTTTTTGAGACGCAAACGTTTATCAAGGCGTCCAAATTTTAGACTCAGCTCATATTTATCTGCGTAATTATCTTGTAGATACGTCTTTATCACCTGTTGGAGTGAAGTGTGGGATTGATAAATTGGTTTTGCTAATGCATTTCCGGTGAGATATAACGCAAAAACGGCCATAAAAATGACAGTGAGCCAATATTTGCACGCTGCAAAAAGATAGTTTCTCATCCTGTTCATATCAACTCCAATTTAACTCATTGATAATTATATTTATATTATCTTGATTACGAAAAAATAGATTTTCTATGGAAATGAAAGTGCAAGACATATGCCATTAAGGAGAGCCTAATTATTTGCTAAGACAGGCCGATAAGGTAGGCAGATTAATAAAATATAGTGGTGTTTGATATGGCTGGCGTAATGGAAGGCGTCGACCAGCGTACTAAGCTGGTTGGAGAAAATCGTTTTGAACTTTTGTTGTTTGGTTTAGGCGGACGACAAAAATTTGGGATCAATGTGTTCAAGGTGCAGGAAGTGATTCAATGTCCGCCGTTGACAAGCGTGCCAAAATCACATCGAATCGTCCGTGGTATCGCGAATATGCGAGGACGTACGATCACGATAATGGATCTTGCCTCGGCGATTGGACAAAAACCGATTGAGATTACCAAAGACCAATATGTCATCGTGACTGAATATAATCGCTCAACTCAGGGATTTTTAGTCAGCAGCGTTGATCGAATTGTTAATATGAATTGGAAAGACATACTTCCACCACCTAAAGGTGTTGGTAATAATAACTACATGACGGCCGTTACCAAGATTGACGAGACACTGGTTGAAATTATCGATGTCGAGAAAATTATGGCTGATATGGTCGGTATTATTATCGATGTTGAAGAAGGAACAACAGTAGACAGTGACGAAGCGAAATCGATTAAGCTACTGGTTGCTGATGATTCCCTGGTTGCGCGTAAACAGGTGAAGGCGACACTCGATAAAGTCGGGTTAGAATGTGATTTAGCAAAAAATGGTAATGAAGCATTAGACATGTTACAAGCTGCAGTAGCAGATGGTAAGCCGCTTTCAGATACTTATGATGTGGTCATCTCTGATATTGAAATGCCGGAGATGGATGGCTATACCTTAACAACTGAAATTCGCGCAGACGAACGGTTGGCTAAAATCCCGGTGATGTTACATACCTCTTTGAGTGGAACCTTTAATAGTAATATGGTTAAAAAGGTTGGTGCAGATAAATTTGTTGCCAAGTTTGATGCAAAAGAGCTAGCTAAAGAGGTCAAAGGATTATTGGTTGAAAAGGGTTTGATAAAAAGCAGTACATTAAAAGAACTTGAAGATTAATAGATCGACAGTCATTCTATGCTGTCGACACAACTGGAAGTGATGAAAGATTCGTGACGGATTCATTATTATCAAAACAGCAGTATGATAATTTTCGGGATTTTTTAGAAGATTCGTGTGGTATTGTTTTAGGGGATAATAAACATTACCTGGTTACGTCTCGGCTAAATAAACTAACACATGAGTTTTCATTTGACTCACTCAGTACAATGCTGGATGAGTTAAAAAGAAAAAATGATGCAAAACTCAAAGAGCGCGTCATTGACGCGATGACGACCAACGAAACAAGCTGGTTCCGCGATGTTTACCCTTTTGAGTTATTAAAAGAGAACATTATTCCCGAGATTATAAATACTAATAAACCAAACCGCTTCAGGATTTGGTCGGCAGCTTGCTCTACCGGTCAAGAACCCTACTCAATCAGTATGACGATTAATGAATTCCAGATGAAGTCGCCTGGAAAGCTTAGCATGCCGGTGGAAATTGTTGGAACGGATATATCCAATACGGTACTAAATTTAGCCCGTCGTGCTGAATACGATCAATTAAGTGTCGCCAGGGGATTACCCGAAGAGAAAAAGAAATTATTTTTCTCTTGTATGGATGGCGATCGCTGGAAACTCAATGATAAAGTCAAATCAATCGTTAGGTTTAGTGAGATTAACCTTCTGCAAAATTACGCATTGATTGGTAAATTCGATTTAATTTTCTGTCGAAATGTTCTTATCTATTTTTCGGCTGATATGAAGAGTGATATTTTGAATCGTATGGCGAAAATTCTCAATCCTGGTGGGTTTCTTATCTTGGGCGGTTCTGAATCGCCTACCGGTTATAGCCGCGCCTTTGATATGGTTCGCTTCCCTAAAGGGGTGGTATACCGTTTAAAAGATGAAACCAGCTAGGAAAAGTTTGCCGCCAGGCGAATCGTTGCCTACATTTTCTTAGCAAACCCACCTTCTCCAATTTAACTTATTGTTCTGATAGGATTTTTTATCCTGGCACAGTTGTTGCTCTTAACACATTAGTTGTTTATTGGAGCGTAACATGTCATTTAGTTTTGATTCATACTTAGGTGTACATCAACCAGCCCTGCATCTGCGAGCCAAACGTGCGCAAGTGTTGGCTTCTAATTTAGCAAACGTTGACACCCCGCACTTCAAGGCTCGTGATATTAATTTTACCGATGCTTTAAAAAGTGCCTCCATGGGGCCAGGCGCACGAGCAATGCGTGCAACTCATGCCAAACACATTCAGCCGGAACAATTCATTTCAGGATACGAATTGAAATATCGTAATCCATATCAAGATTCACTTGATGGCAACACGGTTGAACATCAGGTTGAAATGGCTGCGTATTCAGACAACGCAATGCGTTATCTGGCAAGTTTAAGATTTGTTTCAGGTAAGTTTAATACCCTCAGAACAGCGATAAAAGGACAATAACATGTCATTGTTAAGTGTTTTTGATATATCAGGTACGGCTTTACAGGCAGAAAGTGTTCGCATGAATACAACCTCAAGTAACCTGGCGAATGCAAACAGTATTAGTAGCAGCCAGGGGGGGACCTATCGGGCCCGTCATCCGGTGTTCGCGCCGATATTTGCTGAATTCGGTGAGCAAGAAGCAAACGTCGGCGTCAAGGTCTTAGGTATTGTTGAAAGTGATAAGCCATTAAGACGTGAGCATAATCCAAATCACCCGATGGCGGATGAAGACGGCTTTGTATTTTTACCGAATGTCAATGTGGTCGAGGAAATGGCAAATATGATTTCGGCATCACGAGCATATCAAACCAATATAGAAGTAATGAACAGTGCTAAACAGATGTTGATGCGCACATTAACCATAGGGCAATAGATAAAGGAACAACAGGATGGAAGGTATAGACAAAACATTACCGACGTTTGAAAGTCTTGGGCTTAATAAAGAAACACCGATAGAAAAGCCACGACTTGATCAAGAAGATTTTATGAATCTAATGATGGCGCAAATCAAACATCAGGATCCAATGAAACCAATGGAAAATGGTGACTTCATTAGTCAGATGGCTGAATTCAGCTCTGTCAGTGGATTGAAAGAAATCAAGGACTCGTTTAATACCCTGGCAAATGCCTTACAGTCATCCCAGGCACTGCAGGCCTCATCAATGGTGGGCCGACAGGTTTTAGTGCCGGGCGATGTTGCCGAACTTAATGCGCAGGGAGGGATTCGAGGTTCAGTTGAAATCCCAAATGAAGCAGAAAAGGTGACCGTAAAAATATTCAACCAGGCTGGAGAGCAGGTAGCGGCGATGGATCTAGGTCCGCAACGTCCTGGTTCTACCCAGTTTAATTGGGATGGCGTCATTAAGAAAACCGATGACACTGTTGCCCCGGTTCCTGGAAGTAATCATCAAAGTCTTCCTGAAAACCTTCCAGGTCATCAGGAAGTGCGCGCCGAACCCGGCGTGTACAGTGTGAAAGCTGAAGCGGTTATTGACGGTGAGCCGAATGCTGTAAAAACATTTACCGTTGATAAAGTGGACAGTGTGTCACTGGCAAAAGATAAGCAAGGTGTAACGCTTAATCTTAAACATGCCGGCGCAACATTGTTGTCTGAAGTTCAAGAAATAATCTAATCAGGTTTTAAGGAGTAAGAGATATGCCATTCCGAGCCGCACTAAGTGGAATAAACTCAGCAAGTGAAGAGTTAAGGGTTATTGGTAATAATGTTGCCAATGCAAGTACAACCGGATTTAAAAAGTCACGTGCCGAATTTGCAGATGTTTATGCTGCAACCGATGGCGCTGCCAGCACCTCAATCGGTGCCGGCGTTCGCTTAGCCGGTGTCTCACAGCAATTTGGGCAGGGTAATATTGGGTTTACCAATAGTAAATTAGACCTGGCCATTAACGGACGAGGATTTTTTGTTTTAGATGATGGTGGTTCACGTGCCTATACTCGTGCCGGTAACTTCCAGGTCGATCGGGAAGGTTTCTTAACAAACCCGGATGGCGCTAAATTAGTGGTTAATGGTGCCGATGAAAATGGTGCCATTACTGGCGCAGTGGGACCTTTACAGCTTGATCGTTCAAACATTACGCCTCAAGCAACATCTCGCGTGGATGTTGGTTTGAATCTGGATAGTACTGAAGAACGTCCACCCACTGTACCGTTTTCTCCAAACATCCCCTCATCGTTTAACTCATCGACATCATTAAGTGTATTCGATTCGTTAGGCGGGTCACATCTTGCAACGATGTATTACGTCAAAGGTGAGCAACCAGGACAATGGGAAATGTATACCTTAATCGATGGTAAGGATATCCATGGTAACCAGGCACCACCGCTGGCATTTGAGACGTTAAATTTTGATGGTGCCGGTCAGCTTTCGAGCATCAATGGTACACCCGTTCCTCCAGGTATTGTTGAGTATCCTCCCTTTGATACTGGTTCAGGTGCGGAACCATTACAATTGAATATGAACTTATTATCAAATTCCCCAATAACTCAATTTGGTACCCGTTTTAATGTGGCTGAATTAACCCAAAATGGTTTTACCTCAGGCCGTTTGAGTGGTATTGATTTTGATGATACCGGCGTGGTTCGGGCACGTTATAGCAATGGTCAAACTCGAACCTTGGGACAGGTAGCGCTCGCTGATTTTTCAAACTCACAAGGATTACGTCCATTGGGTGATACCGGTTGGGCGGAAAGTTTTGCCTCCGGTGTACCGTTACTTGGAACCCCTGGTTCGGGTAGTTTAGGTGTCCTGCAGTCAGGCGCATTGGAAGGTTCGAATGTCGATTTAACCAGTGAACTCGTCAATATGATCACGGCACAACGAAACTTCCAGGCAAATGCGCAAGTAATAACGACGGCGGATACGGTTACCCAAACGGTCATTAACATTAGATAACGAGTTAAACAATAATGGATAAAGTTTTATACACAGCGATGTCCGGAGCCAAGCAAACCATGCTGGCGCAAACGGCAAATAGTAATAACCTCGCCAATGTCAGTACGCCAGGTTTTCGTGCTGATTACGCGCAATTTCGTAGTATGCCAGTCTATGGATCCGGTTTACCAACCCGTGTTTTTGCGATGACGGAACGCTCTGGATCAGATTTCTCGCTGGGGTCTGTTAACGCGACCGGAAATACGATGGACATTGCTATAAATGGCCAGGGATGGATCGCGGTGCAGGCACCAGATGGTAGTGAAGCCTATACCCGTGCCGGCAATCTTCGTCTTACCACAGAAGGATTATTAGTGACTGGAGGTGGTCATCCGGTTAAAGGCGATGGGGGTGTCATTACCTTGCCACCTATTAACCGGATAGAGATTGCCGAGGATGGAACGTTATCCGTAAAGGCCTTAGGTGAAGAAGCAAATGCATTCGATGTCGCTGATCGTATTAAATTAGTCAATCCGCCTGCAAATGAATTGCAAAAAGGCACAGATGGATTAATGCGCTTGAAAGGTGGCGAAGAAGCCGAAATTAATGCCGATGTTAAAGTGGTTTCCGGAATGCTGGAATCAAGTAATGTCAATATCGCCTCTGCGTTGGTCAATATGATCGAGTTATCACGTCAATATGAAACGCAGATAAAAATAATGCGTGATGCAGAAGAAAATGCAGACGCTACACGAAACTTACTGAGGATGGCATAAATTCTGCAACTTCTATAAACAGTCATGTAGTAATAATGAGTAGTTCAAAATAACTGGAGTAATCAATGAATCCACTATGGGTAAGTAAGACAGGTTTGGAAGCACAGCAAAATCGCCTTTCAACCATCAGTAACAACTTGGCAAACGTCAATACGACTGGATTTAAACGAGATCGTCCAATATTTGAAGATTTGATTTATCAAAATGTACGTCAAGCTGGCGCGCAAACTTCACAGGAAACGGTGTTACCGTCAGGACTCATGCTCGGTACGGGTGTGCGTACTGTAGCAACTCAGAAAATTCATACCCAGGGTAATATATTGCAAACTAAGAATAAACTCGATGTTGCTGTGCAAGGGCGGGGTTTGTTTCAAGTTCAAAAACCTAACGGTGACCTGGCTTTTACCCGAACCGGTAATTTTCAACTGAGTGCTGAGGGAGTCATTGTTACTGCCTCTGGTTATCCAATACAGCCCCAGATTACGGTGCCGTCAAATGCAGCAAGTTTAACGATTGGTAATGATGGTGCGGTTTCAATTACCACACCGGGCATCGCTCAACCCCAGCAAATCGGACAAATTCAACTTGCCGATTTTGTAAATCCGAGCGGTCTGCAACCAATTGGTGAAAACCTTTATCTGGAAACGACGGCCAGTGGTCCTCCAACGGTCGCTAATCCTGGTAACAATAATACAGGCACGTTAATTCAAGGTGCATTGGAAGGTTCGAATGTTAATGTTGTTGAAGAACTGGTTAATATGATTGAAACACAACGTGCCTATGAAATGAATTCAAAGGCGATTTCAACCATGGATCAAATGCTGCAGTTTGCCAATAATCAACTTTAAATTATGAAAACTAAATATTCCTATATAGCATTAACTCGACTCTCGGCAATATTTATTATCGTGATAGTTTTTCTTGCCTTAACCGGTTGTATTAAGAGTACTAACATTAAAACGAAAAACAAGTTCGAGCCACCTAAGATAGCACCACAAGAACTTGATAATAAATATAACGGTGCAATCTACCAGGCCGGTATGCGAGTTAATTTATTTTCCGATACCCAGGCCAGACAAATCGGTGATGTGCTGACAATTAATTTAGTCGAGTCGGCAACGGCCCTGGCCAGTTCCGATACAGCTGCGGAAAAGAAACAAAATGTCGAAATGCCGCCACCGAAGATCGCAGGCGACAAAGTAACAAATAAGGATAAAGAGGTGCTTGAAAACGAAATTGAAGCAGGGCGAGATTTCCGCGGGAGTGGTGAGTCTAATCAGGCGCATAATTTCCAGGCGGTTATCACCGTCAGTGTGGTTGATGTGTTGCCAAATCAACATTTAGTGGTCAGAGGTGAAAAGCTAATCATGTTAAACCAATCTGATGACTATATACGTTTTTCAGGTATTGTGAGACCGCAAGATATTAATCAGAATAATACGATCGAGTCTCAAAAGGTTGCGAATGTACGTATAAGTTATTCAGGACGCGGTGTATTGTCTTCAGCTAATAAGATGGGGCCGCTGGCTCGGTTCTTCCAAAGTGGTGTTTATCCTTATTAAGCAAGGGGTAGTAGAATGTTAAGAAAAGCAGAGTTAAAATTTGTGTTTATTACGGGATTGCTCATGTTTTTTGCAATGTACTCCGGTTTTGTCGTTGCCGACAGGATAAAAGATATTGCAAAAGTTCAGGGTGTTCGTAGTAACCAACTGGTTGGTTATGGACTTGTGGTAGGTCTAAATGGAACTGGCGATGGTAATGCACCGCACACGGTGCAAAGTTTACGTGGAATGTTATCGCGCTTAGGCGTAAATATCCCCCAAGATGTATCCCTGCAATCAAAAAATGTTGCCGCAGTTGCGATACATACAGATTTACCGGCTTTCGCTAAACCAGGTCAAACACTGGATATAACTATCTCGTCAATCGGAAATGCCAGAAGTCTACGCGGTGGAAGCCTGCTTATCTCACCTTTAAAAGGTGTTGATGGACAGGTTTACGCAATCGCTCAGGGTAATATCATCGTCAGTGGTTTTGGTGCGGAAGGCAATGATGGTTCAAGTGTGACGGTTAATGTTCCTAGTGTCGGTCGGATACCAAATGGTGCGACGGTTGAGAAAGCAGTAGAAACACCGTTTGGTCAAAAGCGTGAAGTTGTTCTAAATTTGCGAACACCAGATTTTACCACGTCTAATCATGTTACTCAGGTTATTAACGCGACATTAGGCCCAGGTACAGCCTATTCAATCGATGCGGGTTCGATCAATGTTCAAGCACCTGAAGATTTGGCCCAAAGGGTTTCTTATATTTCCCTGCTCGAAAATTTAGAAGTCGAACCGGCTGAACCATCAGCTAAAGTGATTATCAATGCGCGGACTGGAACTGTTGTTATTGGACGGCATGTTCGGGTATTACCCGCTGCGGTGTCGCATGGTAGCTTAACCGTTACGATTACCGAAAGCGTTAATGTCAGCCAGCCAGGCGCGTTTGCAAGGGCAGGTGATACGGTAACAACGGCACAATCGGATCTTAATATTGCCCAGGACAACTATCGTATGTTCAAAATCAAAGAAGGTGTTACGCTTGATGATGTGGTCCGTGGCGTAAATGAAGTCGGGCTCGCCCCAGGCGATCTGGTTGCTATACTCGAAGCGTTGAAAGAAGCCGGTTCATTACGAGCAGAGTTAATCGTTATCTAAACAAATTCCAGGCAATATGATTCTGCTACGGCAATCAGAGTTGCCGTAGTGGCCGCATATTGCCGAAATTGTCGCAAATTAGCCAATAAAAATAATAACTTAGAAAATCATGATTCTGGCAAGTTTATTGCATTTCTACTACTAATACAGACAATCGACATGCAGCAGGTAATACAGCGTAATGCTAGCGAATGATACACAGTCAGTTTATACCGATGTGCAGAGCATGACTCAGTTACGCACACAAGCGCGTAATGATCCTCAGGCAACCCTGGAGCAGGTCGCCAAACATTTTGAAAGCTTGTATATGAATATGATGTTAAAAAGCATGCGTGCAGCCAGCTTTGGGGATCCCAATTTTGATTCCAATAATAGTGCGATGTACCAGGATATGTACGATAGTCAAATTGCATTACAGTTGAGCGAGCAACGCGGTTTAGGTCTGGCAGAAATGTTGGTCAAACAATTGCAAAAAGGTATGCCAGAAACCAATAAAGAAATTAATAATGACAATGTTTCTTTTAATGCCAATATACAATATGCGAATATAGCTGTTAAGTCTAAAAAAACAGATGATCCGATTAAATTCAACTCAAAAGAAGAGTTCGTAAATACCTTAATGCCATATGCTGAACAGGCTGCAGAACAATTGGACGTCTCTCCTCAAATATTGATTGCACAGGCAGCATTAGAAACGGGTTGGGGGCAGCATATGCAACGGTTACCAAATGGTAAAAGTAGTTACAACCTGTTTAACATTAAAGCGGGTTCAGCCTGGAGCGGAGCTGAGCTTAATGTCAAGGCATTAGAATACAAAGACGGAGTTGCTGAAAAAACTCAGTCATCATTCAGGGTGTATGGTTCATTGCAGGAAAGTTTTGATGATTATGTTCAGTTTATAAAATCAAATCCAAGATATCAGGATGCCTTGGCCGTTTCCAATGATCCAGAGGCCTATGCTCGCGAGTTGCAAAAAGCAGGTTATGCAACCGACCCAAGTTATGCTGAGAAAATAAATAATATTTTTCAGCGTGATATAGTCAGTGCACCTTATTCTGAATATTTACACGATGCTTAAGTCTGAGGAAATATAATGGCGGGCGGTGATTTATTAGGTATTAGTACTTCCGGTGTGCAGGCTGCACAACGAGCCTTGTCGACGGTGAGTCATAATATTGCGAATTCATCGACACCTGGCTTTTCTCGGCAACGTACCGACCTGGACACTCGAGCACCACAGTTTGCTGGAAACGGAACGATAGGGACTGGCGTCATTGTAAATAGTGTTGATCGCTATTACGATGAGTTTCTAACCTCGGAAGTTCGTCATACAAATTCTTTGAGTAAATTTCTAGATAAGAGTTATGAGTTTACTACTCAAGTAGATAATCTGCTTGCCGATCCGAAAGCTGGCTTGGCGCCCGCATTATCTGAATTTTTTGATTCAGTTAATGGCTTGGCAAATGATCCGACTTCAAATGCTTCCCGCCAAGTCTTATTGAGCACATCAAGAAACCTTTCAGATCGATTCGCCTTTCTAAATGAACGATTTGAGTCACTTCGTAAAGGTGTCAATCAGGACATGAAAGGGATGGTTGGACAGGTTAATGAGCTTGCGAAGGGGATTGCCCAACTCAACAATACCATTGTTAGAGCACGGGAGGTTACCGATAAACCGGCAAATGACCTATTGGATCAACGTGATCGTCTGGTCCAGGAGTTATCCGGATTGATTAATGTGCGCACCAGTATACAAGATGATGGTCGCATGAATGTGTTTATTGGTAATGGCCAGACACTTGTTATAGCGGATGTCTACGAAGAACT
>CAMYMO010000113.1 GCA_947259425.1 uncultured Ectothiorhodospiraceae bacterium
TTTTTATGCCTGAGTATTTTTTATTTAAGCTTTTCGTTCGTGGCATGTTTAGATCCTCCAGACTGATAATGTCATACCGTTGGTCATTCGATTAGCGTGTGGCGCATTCACTTGCGATATGGTTGATGCTGATGTCTAATGGCAAAATCGATAACGAGTAATCCAGTTAAAACAATAACAACACTGATAGTTAATTTTTATTTATGGCCGATTCACACGATCTTGCGCTTGTCTTGCAGTCTCATATTCCGATTGTCGTCATCGAAACGCGTGAGGAGTTGCGTGCTGTCGATTTGCTGCAGTCGATGAAGTTTCGCATGGGTGTCCCCGTTTATAAATGGACCGTTACCGAAGGCCTGCAACGCATTGATCTCGATTTCGAGCCACAACGCTTAAATTCTGAGCCGAGTGAAGTGCTGGGTAATATTAAGGCGGGTGGTAATGCGGGAATTTTTATCCTGCTGGATTTTCACCCCTACCTAAGCGATCCGATGCACGTGCGCTTATTGAAAGACATCGCACTTGGTTATAGTAGCAAGCAACAAACCATTGTACTGATTAGTCATGAAATCGAAATTCCTCCTGAACTAAAAAATTTCAGCGCCTGTGTGGAGATTGAGTTACCTGATGATGAGGCGTTGCG
The DNA here is from genome assembly GCA_947259425.1 of uncultured Ectothiorhodospiraceae bacterium. Taxonomy (GTDB): domain Bacteria; phylum Pseudomonadota; class Gammaproteobacteria; order UBA6429; family Thiohalophilaceae; genus SZUA-24. Next base: position 644 of record CAMYMO010000113.1, read on the forward strand.
TGGAATAGTGAATGGTATTGCCGAGGAATGGAAACAAAAAAGACGAAAGAAAGTCAAAGCCAATCCCCGTTCATTCGATGCCTTGGTCAATAACCTGTCTGGTCTGACTCATTCAGAAGCACGACGACTGGCGCGGACGGCCATTTATGATGATGGTGCAATCACCCCCAGTGACATTCCTGAAGTGATGAAGGCAAAATATAATTTATTGAGTAAAGAGGGCATGCTGCACTTTGAACTCGATACGGAAAGTTTCTCGAACGTCGGTGGTTTTAGCAAATTAAAAACCTGGTTAAGACAACGCCAACCTGCTTTTGAAGGCAAAGCTCCGGGTCTTGATATGCCAAAGGGAATTTTATTACTAGGCGTACAGGGGTGTGGAAAAAGTCTAGCCGCCAAGGCCGTTGCCGGAGTGCTCGGGATTCCATTATTACGCATCGATTTTTCGGCGATGTTTAACAAATACCATGGTGAGACGGAACGAAATCTGCGCGAATCATTGCACGCCGCCGAGGTGATGACGCCTTGTGTGTTATGGATAGATGAACTGGAAAAGGGGATTTCGGTTAGTGACTCTGATGGCGGTACCTCTAAGCGAGTGTTGGGTACTTTTTTAACCTGGATGGCTGAGAAGAAAAAGGCCATTTTCTTAGTCGCGACCGCGAATGATATTGAGAGTTTACCGCCGGAATTGATTCGCAAAGGCCGATTTGACGAGATCTTTTTTGTTGATCTCCCGGATGAGATGACGCGTGCATTAATCTATGAAATTCATTTACGGCGGCGGGATTATGACAGTAGTGATTTTGATTTAGTGCGACTTGCGCAGGCAAGTGAAGGCTTTTCTGGCGCTGAGATTGAACAATCCGTTGTCTCTGCAATTTATTCAGCGCACGCTCAACAAGCGGCCTTAAATAACAATCATGTATTACAAGAGATCAAGTCAACCAAATCTCTGTCCGTGGTGATGGAAGAAAAAATTACCGCATTACGACAATGGGCTGCGGACCGAACAGTGCCGGTTGATTAGTTGTTAGTGCTATTGATTTCTAATTTTCCCAATCTCGGAATATTGATAATTTAAACTCTATATTAATCAATATTTAAGGTTGCATCCCTTTTGTGAGTGGTTGGGTTTTAATCTTTTCATATTCTTTCATTGAGCCATCGTAGAGTTTCACATTCTTAAATCCCAGCTGTCGTAGCGTGAAGTAAGTGTGAGAGGCTCGGTGGCCTGATCGACAATATACGATCACGGGTTGTTCTGGATTGGTAATGCCTATTTGTTTCATTTCTTTTTTGAGCGTTGATGGGCTTTGTAAAACGAAGCCTTTTTCGATGTCTAAGGCCTGATCCCATTGCCAGAAGCGCGCCCCGGGTACATGACCACTGCGTGGATGTTTGGGATGGCCTCGATATTCTTCCGGGCTGCGGACATCGAGCAAAATCGTATTTGGGTCACGTGTTTCCGGCGCGACTTCTTTCAAGCTTGCGGTAAGTGAAGTACTGATATTTTTCGCCTGATATTTTTTGGCTTTTGGTAAAGGCGCCTGAAATGATATTTTGCGCCCTTCGCGTATCCATTTTACCAGACCACCATTGAGCAACGACATCTTTGGGTGATCGAGTTGTTCCAATTCCCAAAGCAGGCGTGAAGCGTGCAACCCGCCCGTATCGTCATAGGCAACCACATGACTATCCTGGCTAATGCCCGTTTGTCCGAGTAGTTTAATGATGTTTTTAGGTCCAATACTTAAGCTGACCCTGCGTTTTGATTGGTTTAAGTACTGGTAGGGCAGATGAATTGCTCCTGGGATATGAAAACGCTGATATTGCAATGAGTCGGACATATCAATAACGACAACATTCTCATGTTTTAAGTTTTTAGCTAGCCAATCGGTTGAAACCAGGTCGGGCGCTGCCCAGACAATATTGAATTGTGTGAGCAAAGTTACACAAAAAATGAATTTATACATAAGCTGATCTTGAATCCCTGAGTCGCTGTGGTTACTCTTCAGTCTAAAGCTGTTTAAATGACGTAAATTAGATCATGCCCGCCGTTAATTGTAAATACCACACAAGCACTCCGGCACGCTGGAATTGTGGCCACTGTCACATTAGCTACTGCCCGAGTTGCATTACCGAAAAGGAAAATGGCCAGGCGCCAGATTGTCCGGTGTGTAAGCGTGCGCTCGATTCGCTGGGTGCAGAGAATTTGATCACACCTTTTTGGTTACGGTTGCGAGAATTTTTTCTCTATCCAGCACTGCCTTCGCCAATCGTACTGATTTTAGTTTTAACGCTCATCGGCTATCTGATTCGGTATGTTCCGGGTTGGGATATTGACGTTAAGGTATTGGGTTGGGACATTCCGCGTAATTCAATTTTTGTTTTCCCCTTTGTTATTGTGTTCCTTAAGTATGCGCAGACTGTTCTTGAAGACACGGCACACGGTTATTTGAAGCCAACCGCAATCGATAGCGATAAATTGTTCGGTAATAGCCTTATCGTCTTTAAATTACTCGCAATCTTATTGGCATTTAAATTACTCACCAGTGCTGCTCTGGATATGTTTGATCAGGCAGGATATTTCTTTGCTAATGTATTAACTTCAATCGCTACGCCAGCGGCGATTATGATTCTGGCAATGGAGCATCGTTTTAGTAGTGCGATGAATCCGCTGACCATTTATTCGGTTATTACCCGAATTGGCATGCCGTATTTTATAATGTTTATTTTGTTTTATTTATTGGATATCGCGCAAAGTTTTTTATTGGCCTTACTTCAACAACATATCGATCCATCGCTTTCTTTTGCCGTGTATGTTTTCGTCACCATGTATTTTTACATCATTATTTTTAATATGATGGGGTATATCATATATCAACACCATGAGGCTTTGGGTTATAGCATTGATGTTGAGATGCATGAGCAGGAAGAAGAAAAACAATTTGATCTGGTCGGGGTTAGTCCCGAACTGCGTGAGGCTGAGATCCTGATTCATGAAGGCAAGATGGAGCAAGCGGTTGCGCAATTACGTACATTGATTGCAACGAATCCTAATAATATTGAGGCACATGAACGTATCCTGAAGCTACTGCGTTTGCTAGGGAATAAGCAGTTACATTTTGAACATGCGCAGAAATTTATGTCCTACTTGATCGGTGAAAACAGGATGGGTAATGCTGCACAAATCTTTCAGGAAGGTTATGAATTTGATAAGAAGCTAAAACCAGAAAAGGCCGTCGAGCGTCATGAAATGGCCAGGTATTTACGCCAGAAAGGTAAAGCGAAATTGGCGATGGTGGTGTTAAACGATTTACACCGGGATTTTCCAAGTTATGAAGGAATTCCGGAGGCTTATTT
>CAMYMO010000114.1 GCA_947259425.1 uncultured Ectothiorhodospiraceae bacterium
AAATAGCGGTAAATGGCAATTAAATAATTGTATTGTGACTGTTTATTTAAACTCCCCTGACCCTATCAAATTAAAATTTATTGATCTTTCCTCCACTGAAGCCATTATCCTTACCGATCAACACAAAGCGCCCGCAAAATACAAACGATTATAAACACATAGCAGTCAATCAGAATTGACGGTTAAAAGCGGTACTCCTATCACTTTCAACCGCCATTTTTTAGACTCGTTTCATATACAAGACTGCGGCAGGCTATAGCAAATCACCCGGAAGCATTTAATTTCTGCCCGCGATGACACCACCATCAATATCCCAAATAGCACCCGTGACCCAACTTGAATCATCGCTGAGTAAAAAATTAACTGTAGAGGCTACATCTTCTGCTGTACCAATCCGTCCAATGGGGTGAAATTCATTAAACGTTTGCAGCGTTTCATCGATTTTAGCTGGCTCAATGAATGACTCATATATTGGCGTTTTAACAACAGCGGGGGAAACCGCATTGACCCGAATATTTTTATCGGCCAATTCCATAGCCATGTGTTGCGTGAGAGCATGCAACCCGGCCTTTGCCATTGAATAAGCGGATGAAGGGGTGGCTTTAATCGCTTGTTTTGCCCACATTGAACCAATATGTACCATTGCGCCGCCACCATTTTTCTGCATGTTTTTGGACACCGCCTGAGAAATAAAGAATGCCGCACGGTTCAAGTTCATATACATGTCATAGTCCTCAAGCTCATGTTCAAGAAAAGGGGTTGGTTTGAATTTACCCGCAGCATTTACAAAATACTTGATGTGACGGCTGTGATCGGTAACAAAGTCAACCACGCGTTGAACATCGTTAGCTTCATATAAATTCGCCTGCAGTGTTACTAACTGACCTGTTTTGGATAGATCATGCTTAGTTGTTTCCAGCTTGGTTTGGGAACTGCCAATAATAATCGTATCAATCCCGCGTTTTAACAGTTGCTTTGCCGTCGCAAGGCCCATACCGCTAGAGCCGCCCACGATTAAGGCCAAAGGTTTGCTTATGATTTCCATCTGATTATCTCCACTGGGTTTTATTAAGATGTAGACATAGCTTATAAAGCTATGTAGCCTCTTGAAAAGTAAGCACAATCTGGTTTGGTAAGTACTTATTGGTACATATTGATGAAAAGTCAGGAAAAAATATTTTCGAGAAAATCAGCGCCGGTGCGAAGCGCGCGTATGGTTGAAACCATTTATGGCTGTAAATGGTCACTTACTGTATACCAACTTTTAGCAAGCGGTATCAATCGACCAGGGGCAATGGTGAGCAGTACAGAGGGGTTAACAACCAAGGTTCTGAATGAATGCCTGAAACGGAACATTAAGTTTGGCATTCTAGAGCGTGTTAGCTACAACGAAGTGCCGCCTCGAGTTGAATATAAAGTAACTCCGTTCGGTACCAAATTCATTCGTATTCTCGATGAACTTGAAAACCTACAAAATGAGATTGAGGATGAAGGAGAATGAATGCTTGCAGCACAACGCCAAACAACAGTGCACTAAAACAAACCGTTAGATACCAGAGATAATAAGATCGATAGCGTCAATTAATTCTGATCTATAATCTGAAATATTGGTCACTTTGCTGCCTAATAGTGATTTATCTATTCCAGCAATTTGTTGAGTGAGCGCGGCATACTTATTACCATCAATCTCAACAATTGGGCAAAGTTTTGTAATGACCTGATCTTTAACTATTGAGTATTTACCAAGCGGAATAACTATCGTTGTGCGAAGTTGATCTAATAAATCAGATTGGATGTCGAGTAAGTACGGGAAGGTTTTGCTGGTTCTAGAATTCTTGTTTTTATAAACATTAAATTGGCTCACTAAAAACTCCTGATGCCATCACTAAAAACACCTTCGTTTTCAACGAAATCGTTGTATGCTTGAATCGCTTTTGCGTTATCTTGAAGCCACTGTTCCCGCTGCTTAATTTGTAATTGTCTGGCAAGCTCATTTTCAAGCGTGGCCGAGAGATTGATGTTCAATTTACGCGCTTTTGAAAGTAAGTCGCTGTTTATAGAGAGGTTTGTTGGCTTTTTCGGGGCCAGGGCATCAAAAGCTTTCATCGTCTTTACTCCCACATACAATGCGTATAGTATATGCGCATATGATGTAAAGATCAAAATATTAGCTGACAAACTCATCCAACGGTTCTCCAAAAGTGCGGTGTCTTCTGCAGATACGCACAGTTAATCAGCCGCCGATGAACTGTTAAGCCACATAATTAGCAGCTAAATAACTGAATGAGAGATCCTGAAAGAATTACCGTCATTCTTGATTTGTTAAATCAAATTTGGGAGAAAAATCCAGATTTAAGATTCCATCAACTCTTATATATTTTACAAAGTGGATTTTCTCAACAGCATAATAATATTGGTAAAGTTGAAAGCGCTGGTGAAGATGGATTCGCCAGGGTCGGTTATGACCTTTTTAATGTGGAAGATGATACTTTTATGGAATATCTACAGCAAATCGTTAAAAATGGTCTTTGAAACCTATTTGCCAAACAATTAACAATTCCAGCAGATGGCGAAGTGGGTTTAGGCATTATTAATCAGGTAGGACACCCATGCGAATCATTATAATTACATTCATTACTCTGCTGCTCTTATCTGGCTGCAGCAATGAGCACGCAGCTCATTCCGACCATCGCCATGAGTCTAACGCCTCCGATAGCCGGACTCATCATGAACATAGTCATTCAGGCGAGCTTAAAATCTAGCTTGATGATGGTGCCAAGTGGAAATTGGATAAACATACACGATCCAAATTCAGTGACAGAGGAAGTGCCAAACAAAATCAATTCTGATGTATAAGCAAATCATGGCGCCTGACTCGCATCGTTTCGTCTCCCCTCACTGACCAAAACAAATTAAAACACAGCCCATGACAACAAATAAAAAATAACGGATATGCAAATTATTAAAAGGAATCGAAACCGGCGACCCGGAATCTGTGTCGGTCGTTAATGAAAATATATATATCCAACATAATCCACAAACACATGAAGGTAGCGAAGGTTTAGCCACGCTATTTAAACGTTTATCTGAGACATCTCCACGAATCAATATTGTCAGATTATTTGAAGACGGTGATTTTGTTTTTGCCCACACTGAATATGACTTTTCGACACGAAATATTGTTGAGCACTGGGATACAACCGAGGTGACCCCAGCTTATAGCGAATGGAAAAACGATAATGGGAAATTCTAAAAAAAATAATATTATGACTAATGCGACGAACTGAGTGGTCGATGATCAAGCCTCTCATAGTTTTAACTTAACGCTGAAAAACGTTCTATACTCAAATGAAAATATAAATTAACTTTAAGGGATAACCATGGTTCATCCAATAATCGACGATCTCCTCTGGCGACATGCCACTAAAAAGTACGATGCAAGCAAGAAGGTTCCACAACAAGATCTTGATGTACTATTTGAGGCGATGCGGCTCTCGGCCTCTTCGATTAACTCACAACCCTGGAAGTTTGTCGTGATTGAGAGCGATGAATCCAAAGCACGTATGCAAAAAACATTTATTCATAAACATCAATATAACCAATCTCATGTGTTTGCCAGCTCGCATATTATTCTCTTTGCCTACAATCCACATTACACGCGAGAGGATTATGCCCAAGTAGTCGATAAGGGCATTAAAGATGGACGGACCAAACCCGAGGATCGTGAGAACGCCTTTGCAGCCTTTAAATTTGCCGAATTTAATACCGATGAAGCGGGGAACACGAGCTGTTGGACAAAAGCACAAACTTATCTTGCTTTAGGTAACACTCTGCATGTCCTGGCTCGCCTCAGAATCGATTCGACGCCCCTGGAAGGAATCGATATCGATTTAGTCAACGATGAATTCAAAGCGGAGCTTGATGGTTATCAGTGTGATGTGGCTTTGGCAATTGGCTATCATCACCCAACAGAAGATTATAATGCAGAACTTCCAAAGTCACGACTTAGCCTGGAGCGTATTTTAGTACGACTATAACTAATTACTTAAATTACTACGGCCAAAGCGCTTTGTTAACGACAAGCATCTGTTTTAAATATCGAAATGAAAATTACATGCCTATGTTCTCGATGTTATTTCCCCCGCACACTCACAATTATCATTCTCCTACCTTGTCTCATACCGATAAAATGGGTAATCGTATCTTTCGGTTTGACTCTGAAGTTCCTGATCTGATCGCTGCTTCTGAATATAGTGTATACGAATATCGTTCAGGTCACTGGGTACGTTACCAAGGAAAGATCACATCACGACAATTTCAAAAATTCATCCACACCTCATCGCCCTCCCCCCATTCTATTGAGCAATTAGATTCATTCTTAAGTAAACAACTATAAATATGCATAGAAAATAAACATCTTTGGCCTTGAACCACACACGAATGGGCCTAAGACCATGTTTATACAGTGTATTTATAAAGTTAACGCCATTTAGGCCGATAAATTACTACCCAATGTGTGCTCTTTATGTAAAAAGATTACTAAACAGGAATAGAGAAATGAAAACAAATCTCCCAATCAGCGATATTGAACGTGATTATGCGGGTAATAAAAACATACTCTCTACCACCAATCTGAAAGGTGCGATTAACTATTTCAATGATGATTTCCTGGAGATCAGTGGATTTGAGCCTGAAGAACTTCTGAATCAAAATCATAATGTAGTCCGCCACCCCGGCATGCCTTCAGCTGCATTCGAAGATCTATGGGAAACCGTTAAAGACGGTCGGTCCTGGATGGGCATTGTTAAAAACCGTTGTAAAAACGGCGATCATTATTGGGTCGATGCCTATGTCACACCAATAAAACATGATGGAGAGACTGTCGAATACCAATCGGTTCGCCAAAAACCAAGACGAGAACGTGTTGCCCGTGCGGAACAAATTTACCAGCAATTACAAGATGGAAAATCACCCAGAGAAATACGACCTGCAAAATTCGGCATTATCCCAACAGTAATAAGTTTTATGACTTTTGCCTTACTGGCAAGCACCTTGCTCGTGTCATTCGCATTAAATATTGAGTTTTCAAAAAGCATAGCCAGCTTTATTTCCGCTGCTATTTTTTCTTCGTTTGTTATTTATTATGCATTGCGTCCTTTAAAAGCGGCAATCAATAAGGCACTTTGCATTACCGATAACCCCATTGCCCGCTATATCTATACTGGCCGTAATGATGACGTGGGTTCTCTGCTATTGGCAATGAAATCACTCGACTCTGAAACAACTGGAATCGTTGGCCGCATCTCAGATGACTCAAAGACCCTTTCCTCCTGTGCCAAGAGCCTGTCAGAGACAACCGAAATAGCGAATCAAGGTGTACAAAAGCAATATAGCGAAACCGACATGGTTGCAACTGCAACCAATGAAATGAGCGCGAGTATTCAAGCAATTTCCATTAACGCACAACAAACCGCCAATGCAGCAAAAGAAGCGATGGATGAATCCAGCAAAGGAAAAACGGTAGTTGAAACTACATCTTCCTCCATTAGTGAGCTAGCTTCGGATGTCAAACACGCATCTGACGTGATTGGGAATGTTAAAACGGGTAGCAACGAAATCAGCTCAATTGTTGATGTGATTCGTGGTATATCTGAACAAACCAATCTTCTTGCCTTAAATGCAGCCATTGAAGCGGCACGCGCAGGAGAACAAGGTCGTGGTTTTGCGATCGTCGCTGATGAAGTCAGGACGCTGGCCAGTCGAACGAATACGGCAACCAACGAAATACAACAAATGATCGAGAAGCTACAAGCAGATACCTGTGAAGCGGTTAATGTGATGACCAAGAGTAGCGAAAATGCCGCTAACACGGTTGAGCATGCCGCATCTGCTACCCACTCCCTGCAGGCAATCACTTCGGCCATCGGAAAAATTAATGATATGAGCATGACCATCGCCTCTGCGGTTGAAGAACAAAGCGCCGTTGCTGAGGAAATAAATCAAGGTATTGTTAGAATTAGAGATACCGCTGAGACAAGTATACAAGCTTCGGATGATATGCAAAAAGCAAGTAATACAATGGGCGATCTTGCCTATGGTCTCAAAGATCTTGCCGATGAATTCTGGGCGAAAAAGGTTGAACGCACTTAAAAATTTATACGTAGTCATTTACGCTGGATCTTAAACCAGAGTCGTCAGTATTGCTAACGTAGCAAATATCTACACCGCATTGAACTTTCATCTAAAATCACTATCCTAGTTATATGAATATTCATGCCAGTTATTTCAGTATCAAAAATCCGTTAGAAATTTTCGATCGCTGGCTTAATCCCTATCGACATTCCAGCTCTGCCGATATCCGTCATAAAACGATCAACGTTAAATGGACTCAGCGGGCTGAACAGGCATTACGCGCACGCGAGCATTCGCTTACGATTGAGATGCAGATCTATTTTTCCTGCGTGGTAAAAAAACGGGTGCTTTTTCACGATCAATCCGATGATGATGCAATCAACATCAATGATAAACTGCGTATCGTTTCTAAAACGGTGCAATCCGATAGTTGTGATGCGGCTGAGTTTGCAAAGAATTTTCCGGTAAAAAACGAACTCATCTCAGACAGTGCCAACAAGATGCTGCCAACTCTACTCTGTGTTGATTATAAAGATCAGCAATGGGTAGGTGAGTTTTCGATTTAAAGTACCTGCTGCGTAAAGCCAATAAACACCTCATTCCTATTCCTGCCCTCGATTTTAGCTCCCCACATCAGCCCGGCTCGTGCATGGCCCAGGCCAGCTTCTCGATTTCCAATCTCACCTTCTCTGTTCTCACCTTCTCTGTGCACTGCTCGCCCATAGGAAAGGGAGTTTTTATATCTTTGTTACGACTCCGGTATAAGGCACCGGCCCGGTTGGTTGTCCTGTTGGCGAGCCGCCGGCTGGCTCAATACTCACCGCCATCACATTCGCCTGTTTGATTCTTTCTAACAGATCATCCGATAAGGGCAGGCTTTGCTGTTGTTCAGGTGAGATTAAACCCAGCGATATCGGTTTATCGCCCTCCTTAATCATCCATAACTCAAACGCCTTGCCAATCGGAATGGTTTGTTCGTTAACGATGTGCACTACCATGCGTTTATTCTGTAAATCGGATTTAATTAACCATGAGGCCTGTTGTTGTTCGGTCTGCAATACTGAAATATATTGGTTCACTACCAATTTCGGTGCAAACAAATTCAGGTAAACCGCAAACATCAATGCCAGGGTAACGACCGTGGTCAGACTGCGCCACAACATTAAACTGTTCCAGATAGCCCCGAAGAAACCCGAGTTGGGCTGTTCTGTATCACTAAAACCCAGGCGTTTATGAATTATTTTCCATACGTGTTCAGGTACATCAACTGGCACAACCCCTTCACTGAGACTTCCCAGTTTTTGTTCCCAACTTGAAATGATCTGACGCAATCGAGCATCCTGCTCAGCCAGTCGTTCAAAGCGTTGTCGGGCACGGCCGTGCAAAGTCCCCAGCACATATTCAGCGGCCAGCGCCTGTCGCAATTCAGGATCTTGATAATTCATCGCTCAAGACACCCTTTCACGCTTTGTAGTCCACGTCGAATCCAACTTTTAATGGTCCCCAATGGTGTTGTGGTACGCTCCGCCACCTCATCATGCGTGAGGCCTTCATAAAAAGCCAATAAAATGGCGTTGCGTTGCTTGTCATTCAGCTCCTGCAGACATTGCCATAATAATTGCGCCATATCCGATTCAAGCAATTTTGCTAATGGCCCCAGTTCAGCATCCACTTGTTGCAGATCAACATCCTTTGCAGGTAACAATTTTTTCTGTTTACGCAGAATATCGAGCGCACGATAGCGCACGATGGTGGCCATCCAGGCCATCGGAGAACCCTTGTCACTATGGAAATCAACCGCGCGATGCCAGATCTGCACAAAGGCCTCTTGCAAGGCATCTTGTGCCGCCGCTTCCTTCTTAAGTATACGCAAAGCAACCGCATATAGATTCGCAGATGCCAATGAATATAATTTGGAAAAAGCCTGTTCATCCTTCCTCGCCGTGGCTGCGAGCAGGGTCTGTAAACGAATTTGATCGGGCATGGCTTAAGCGTAATTATTTTTATTGCTGGATTTGAACCAGTCTAATTTAAATAGTTCACAGAAAAGTAACAAATCCTGTTAGTCATCGACGGAAATATCCTGCTTTTTACTTGGTTCTGCAGAGATAACAATCTAAAAGCATAGTGGCTAACGGTTAGTATGAGCTAGCTTCATCGTTTTAATCGCTGAAATTAATTCATCGTGACAGGCCTTAGAGCATCAAACTAGCACAGTATTTGCACGGCTAAATATAATCTATACTATTTGTATTAGTTGCAATATCACTGATTAAATCGCATCTAAACTTAATTTAAATATGGTCATTTTTATTCAATGAAAAAACGCGTGGACAATAATGAGATAAGCATTGGGCAACCACTCGAATGGAACGTAGAAAATACAGCTGGACGCTGGATATTACCTAAAGGTTTTATTTATCACACCGAAGAATCACTTCGTCGGCCGGAAACACTGGGACACTATTACGATACACAAAATCATTGAAGCGATTGATTAGCAGTATGTAAACAACGTCGACTCATCTCAATTATCGGCAAATATTGAGTATAAAATCGGGCAATTTATAACAAGCAAGCATGACAGACTTAATTGAGATACCCTATTGGATATACCTTAGCCTGATACAGGGGGCGGTTTTACTGGCCTTAATGTTGACAATTTTCTTTATGAAATTTAAAAAATCGAAATTGAAAATTAAAACCCTTGAGACGGCACTAGAATCACATACAAAGACAGATGATACAGCACAACTAAAAACACGAATAGATAGTCAAGAACTGGAATTATTAGACCAGGAAGAAAAAGGCAGCGCTACTGACACCATACCCGCTCCTGAGGACGACTCCCTAACGGCTGCTGAGGACAGTGACGATAACATTATCAATATCACGAATATTATTTCCGCGCAAATATCATTGATTTCTGATCTAAATTCCCAGATAGCTAAATTATCCGTTGCACCTGAAGAAAAATCTGTACTTCAAGACTCAATAACCAAACTTGAAACCCAGTCCAAAAAAATATTGGAAGCGATCGAAGTACCACAGGATGAAAATGAATTCCTACAAGACCAGATTCAAGCACTACTTAAACAAGATGCTCAATACGACACCAAAACCAGCCATCAAATTGAGGTATTAAAAACCCATTTAGCGGATAAAAATAAAGAGTACGATGAACTTAATCAGAAATTCACTCAAGTAGAAGCAAAATATCTTAAATTAGAGGAAGAGCAACCTAAAAGTTCAGAGAATTAGTATAACGAAATACCCTTTAGCTTACGCAAAGTTTATTCCCTCGCCCAATCTCATCACAAAGGCCTCGACCAATTCTATTAGAGATCAGGTTGTACGAACTCACGCTGAAAACACCCATGATCAGGAACGGGCGGTAATTTTTCCTGGTTTTTTCGACTATTTCGCTGCTATTGACTGACATTATTGCTGCGCTTATCTAAAATCAGTGATAGTTGACATTCCCGTTCAGAATATTGGGTGGGATAGTTCAGTTTTTAGGTTATTCGTCGTTTGGCCGAGCCTCTTCTGGATCCTTGCTGAGCTTGGCTTTAGACTATCTTGATGGCGAAATTAAGTTCTTAATCATAAGTAACGGCTAATGAAAAAGTTAATGGATACATTCCTTGCCGGAATATAAAAACCTACCCGATATGACTGGCTGGGCCAGTCTCCGCGCGCTCGTCGAGAAGGGCGGTGTGTTGGAGGCCGCCCGCGTGCTCAATGTTGGCCAACCTGCGGTCACTAAGCGTTTGCGCGCATTGGAAAAATGTTATGGCATGCCATTGCTGGAGCGTGTTTCAGGCCGATTGAGACTGACCGAGGCCGGTGAGAAGGTCTATTTGCTTGCCGTGCAAACCCTCGATCGACACATTGCGTTACGTGAGGAGATCCTAAATCTCGCCCAGGGCAAATCCAGCCTACGGCTCGAGGTCACCTTTGGGATCGGTGAGCACTTACTATCGGAACTACTGCTTAAATTTAAAGAGCAGCAACCCGACTTCAAAATTGAGAGCCGGTTGGCCTACAATCGTCAGATCCAAACGGATCTGGCCACTCGACAAGCGGATATGGCACTGGTTGAAAGTGCGCCGGATCACCCGGACATTCTGGTACAAAAATGGCGCGAAGATGAATTATGGATGGTATGTGGGCCCGGGCATCCCTTAGCGGGGACTGATCTGCTTGCCGTCGAAGAATTGGCAAATCAGTTGTATGTGTTACGTGAATTAGACTCATCGATTCGGGAATCCCTGGACGAAGCGTTATCACGAATCAAAATTAAACATTTAAATATCGCCCTTGAAGTCGGCTCCAGTGAAGCCATCATCGATATCCTCGAACGGAACCAACATGTGAGCTTTCTGCCACGCTTTGCGGTGTATGAACGGGTCACACAAGGCGAGTTGTATCATATCAAGATAACGGGCTTTCGAATCTTACGAACTCTGTGGATAGCGCGAAACCAGGCAGCGCTCGATCACCCCGTTGCTGAAGCCTTTATTGAAATGATTCGCAAGCTTAGCCAAACCAATATTGCTTAGTCGGCCATCTTATTAAAGATCGAATGTATGTCTTGCTTCCATTGTGCCAGTAATTTTTTAAGCTTTTTATCTTTTGTTAAGATAATTTTTTCCGGATCACTGGAAATTAATAATGTATCCTGTGCCTCAGAAAAAATGGCTATTTTAAGTGGTAAATAAGGTATCCATTCGGGATAAGTATCAGCGACCCATTTAATTTCCTCGGGTTTGCCAAAAAAGACAACGCGATACTTATCGGTTTTATAACCCATTTTCGTTAAACCAATATCAACTCGTTGCACTCGGCTTAATTTATAACCGTGCGATTTTATCTCGGCTTGTAATGCCAGCATCGCTTCCGGGAAGGTTTGCTGGGTACGAGCCATATACATTTCTTCGGCCATCGCGGGCACAGAGAAAAACAAACCGAACAGTATTGGTAAAATTTTTAGCCTCTTCAGTTTCATAGGGTTGCTTCCTCCATAATCACTTCATAGGTTTCACGCATGCCTTTACATAAACTGTTTAACTCATCGTTGTTAAAAAAGCGTGATAAGTGAAGGGGATTAATCGCCATAATTTTAACTTTGCCCTGATGCTCAACCACGGTCAATCGACATGGTAAGAATAAGCCGACACGTGGATCAACCGCCAACGCCTCATTCAGTAGTTTAAAATTGCAAAAATAGATCACGACTTTTTTTGCATCTTCCTGCTCTACCTTAACCAAACCCTGATCAAAATTTTGTGTGCGTATAAGCCGATAGTTTTTACCTATGATGGCCTGCTTTAAACTCTCCACTGTCTCCTCGATGCTCATCGAAGACTCGGCCTCCAGATAATAGGGTTCATCCTTTGAAATTGTATTTTTTTGCAAATCATTTTCATATGAACGTATATAAGCAACCACGTCGTTAATATCCTGGTTACTCATGCCTTGCTTTAAAAATGACACCATCGGTGTCCCCTCACGGCCCTGTTGCAAGGTCGCTTGGATCATCGCATCACTGGCACTTTTTAAGAATCCTTCGTTATTTAATGCCGGAGCAATAATGGGCAAATCTCTTGGACGCGAAAAGGTCACGCCGGTCCCTTTGCCACCGCGGCCCTCGGCACCATGACAACTCGCACAATTCTTTGCAAACAATTCAGCACCCGCTTTTACATTACCCTTAATTGCTTGCTGAGTGTATGTCGGTGGCTCCACTTCAGCGAAGCTACGAATGTAACCAACCAATGCATTCAGTTCGTCATCATCCAGGCTTTTAAAGGCGGGCATGACACGCCCCTCGCGACCAAATTTGATGGTATTTTTTAGGAACCGATCCGAGGCTTGAGCTTGAAACGACTTTAAAGCCAACGGCACACCAACACCACCTTTACCACCGGCACCATGACAGGCAATACAATGCTTTTGATAAAGCCTTTCACCCAAATTCGCCGATGCCAGCGCCTGACTACTCAGCGCCAGTAATAAAGAAAATGTAACTACTAACCGCATTGAAAACCTCATTCTTTATATTAGAATACAATAATATACTAATTATCGATAATTTACATGACCTGGATCATTAAACCGCTAACCAAGATAGCGTTGCTTAGTTATCCCTGACCAGCTCATTGGCATCCGTATGCTCAAAATCACTACCATAGATATCGACCAGCGTACGTTCTGAATAAGAAAGTTTGTCACCTGAAACCTTCAATTGATGGCTGAATTCAAGTGTCCGCGCATTATCGCGCATAAAGGGCGACTGGATAATCCCCCAGTCAGGGTCATCTAACTTTGCGGCAACGTCGAATACCACCTCATTAGCAGCATCCGCTCTCGGCTCATAACCGCCCCCCGCTAAGAGAGCGACCGCCCTGGGAATGGTGAGTGATTGCATAACCAGGCTATTTTGTTTATCCCACATCCAATAGCCAGTTTCGTCATGAAATACTTTGTTGTCAGATTTGCGTCGAACCTCTTGATGGTAGCGCACTGCCGATAGAACTTGTTGTTCAGCATTGGTGACATCGTCATCGACCGGGGCAAACACCAGCGTTTCATAGTAGGGGTTTTCTTCTGTCCCATCCGGATCCGGGGCAATATCCATACCCTTGTCACCGCGCCATACCCCTATCAGTGCCAGTAAAGGACCATAATCGATATCATTTGAATCAGACATGTCTCATACCTCTTCCGTAAAAGCCGACTGTAACTTCGACCACTGAGTTATTTTTTCATCCCGACTCATTCTAGCATTGGCCGGACTCGTTGAGGGTAATAAAATGAGTTCAAGATGTTGCAACTCGGTCAAATCCGGTAACACTCTTTTATAAAACTCGGTTTTGGCTTTCGTTCCATTGAAATAGACATGGCTGATCGATGGATAATCTCCAAATAATTCAATAAAATTATTTACTTTAATCGTAGAGGATTGAATTGATGAATCCAGACTACCCTGCCGTTGGCAGGATCCAATCACATCCCATAGCGCTATGCGATTCGAAATCAGCTGGGTGGCTCTTTGAGAATAATTTGCATGGTGATCGACATGAAACAGTGCGGCAATGATCTCCCAAAACAGATTACGCGGATTCGCATAGTACTGGGATTGTTTTAATGATGCTTCGCCGGGCATGGAACCCAGGATTAATACCTTTGGTTTACCACCAATGATCGGTTTAAAACCTGCTTTCGACCCTGTTTTCAACATAGTGATACTATAAGGACTATCGGTTTATCAAACACTGGATGGCCCACAATTAGAAGATGACCAGATAGTTTCTGTTATCTGGCAATATAGTATATAACTTTCGACAATGACTGTGCAGGGTCGGTGTGATTTTACCACCCCGGCCTGTTCTTTATTTCTTACCGATTAACTCGATCTGATAACCATCCGGATCTTCGACAAACGCGATAATTGTTTTACCGGCATTCATCGGACCTGCATCGCGAATAATTTTGCCACCGCGTTGTTTAATATCATCGGTGGCCTTATATACATCATCCACTTCAACAGCAATATGACCATAGCCATCACCGAGATTGTATTTATCCGTATCCCAGTTATAGGTTAATTCAATCACCGTGTTTTCGGATTCATCTCCATAGCCAATAAAGGCCAGGGTAAATTTACCATCGGGATAATCCTTTTGTCTGAGCAACTTCATACCCAAAACTTCGGTATAAAAACTAATCGATGTATCGAGGTTTCCAACACGTAACATGGTATGAAGTAATCTCATGGTCTTCCTTAATTTTTATTTATGATACTGTTTGCTTAATTCATGCACCGCGTCGACAAAGGCACCCGCATGATCAGGATTGACATGCTGATGAATGCCATGACCTAAATTAAACACATGGCCCGTACCGTGACCATAACTTTTTAAAATATCGGCCACTTCTTCGCGGATACGTTCAGGTGAGGCATAAAGCACAGTTGGATCCATATTGCCTTGCAGCGCCACTTTGTCACCAACCCGTTTTCGCGCCAAGCCAATATCAATCGTCCAATCCAGGCCCAACGCATCGGCACCACTATTGGCCTGGTCCTCTAACCACTGACAGCCGCCCTTCGAAAATAAGACAACGGGAATTTTCTGACCTTCATATTCACGAGTCAAGCCACTAATAATTTGTTGCATATAATTCAGCGAAAACGATTTGTAGTCGCGCGTGGTTAACGCACCACCCCAGGTATCAAAGATCATCACCGCCTGTGCACCTGCCGCAATCTGCGCGTTTAAATACTGGGTCACCGCCTGTGCTGTAACATCAAGCAATTTATGCATACTGCGGGGATCGTCATATAGCATGCCTTTAACTTTGGCGAAGTCTTTACTCCCGCTTCCTTCAACCATATAGGTGGCTAATGTCCAGGGACTACCGGAAAAACCGATTAACGGAACGCGACCATCTAATTCGGCACGAATCGTACGCACCGCATCCATCACATAACCCAGTTCCTGTTCCATGTCGGGTACAAATAATTTATCGACTGCGGCAGATGATTGCACCGGATGTTTGAAATGAGGGCCTTCACCTTCGGCAAAATATAATCCCAAGCCCATCGCATCCGGGATGGTTAAGATATCTGAAAATAATATCGCTGCGTCTAACTCAAAACGATCGAGTGGTTGCATCGTCACTTCGCATGCAAGCTCAGGGTTTTTACACAGATCCAAAAAGCTACCGGCCTTTTTACGGGTTGCCTTATATTCAGGGAGGTAACGCCCGGCCTGGCGCATCATCCACACGGGTGTCATATCGACTGGCTGACGAAGCAAAGCTCTTATGAATCGATCGTTTTTTAATGTTGACATAAAATTATATTACCAGAGCAAAAATTCGTTAAATCATTGTTATGAAAAGCGGGCATACATTGCTACCTTTTATACAGGACCCAGTTGTATCCTGGCGATAGCAGGTATCTTTAAACTTCCAGAAAGTCGAGAATGCCTTCAGCCGCTTCGCGGCCTTCATAGACGGCGGTTACCACCAGATCAGAACCACGAACCATATCGCCACCTGAAAAAATCTTTTTGTTAGTCGTTTGATATTTAAACGCTTGTTTTTCAGGCGCGACCACTCGACCACGATCATCCAGCTTGATATCAAAATCACTAAACCAATCCGCTGGGCTGGGTCGAAAACCAAAGGCAATGATAACAACGTCTGCCGGTATGACTTGTTCCGAACCTTCTACTGGGACGGGACTACGACGACCACGCTCATCCGCTTCGCCAAGTTCTGTGGTAATAACTTTGATACCTTCGACTTCATCATCACCAACGATCTCAATTGGCTGACGATTCCAGAGAAACTGCACGCCTTCTTCTTTAGAGTTAGCCACTTCCCGTTTGGAACCCGGCATATTGGCTTCATCACGACGATAGGCACAGGAAACCGATTCAGCACCCTGGCGAATAGCCGTACGGTTACAGTCCATCGCGGTATCACCACCACCCAACACCACGACTCGTTTACCTTCCATGCTAATGTAGTCAGCAGCATCTTTTTCATAATCCCAACAGTGGTTGACATTGGAGATCAAATAATCGAGCGCGGCATGTACACCCGGCAAATCTTCTCCTGGAATACCCGCCTGCATGTAACTATACGTGCCCATACCCAGGAACACCGCGTCGAATTCATCAATAATGGATTGGAACTCAATGTCTTTACCAACTTCAATACCGGTCTTAAATAAGATGCCCATGTCTTCAAAGATCTTACGTCGCTGCTTAACCAGCTCTTTTTCTAATTTAAATTCGGGGATACCGAACATCAGCAGACCGCCAATTTCCGGTTGCTTTTCATATACGGTGACATCAACGCCATGGCGTGCAAGAATATCCGCACAACCTAAACCGGCCGGACCCGCACCAATCACCGCCACTTTTTTTCCAACCCGTTTAACGTCGGTTAAATCAGGTTTCCAGCCTTGTGCAAATGCGGTATCACTAATGTATCGCTCTATCGCACCGATGGTAACGGCACCGAAACCATCATTTAAGGTACAAGCGCCTTCACAAAGTCGATCCTGGGGACAAACACGCCCGCATATCTCCGGCAATGA
>CAMYMO010000115.1 GCA_947259425.1 uncultured Ectothiorhodospiraceae bacterium
CCGGTAACCGCCGCCGCTGCCGCCATAGCTGGACTCACCAGGTGCGTACGCCCGCCCTGCCCCTGACGACCTTCAAAATTACGATTGGAAGTCGAAGCACAACGTTCACCAGGTTCAAGTTTATCGGCATTCATGGCAAGGCACATCGAACAACCAGGCTCACGCCATTCAAAACCGGCATCGATAAAAATTTTATCCAGGCCTTCTTGTTCCGCCTGTTGTTTGACTAAACCCGAACCGGGCACCACCAACGCCAGTTTAATATTACTCGCGACCTTACGCCCCTTAGCAACCTTGGCCGCAGCACGTAAATCTTCAATGCGTGAATTGGTACAGGAACCAATAAAGACTTTGTCCGGGGCAATTTTATTGATCGGGGTCTTCGCTTCTAAACCCATATAATCTAATGCCGATTGAGCGCCTTCTTGTTTTACCGCTTCGTTAAAAGAGATCGGCTCCGGTATTTGCTGATCGATCCCAACGACCATTTCTGGTGACGTTCCCCAGGTGACTTGAGGTTGTATATTCGCGGCATCAAGGGTCACAACCTTGTCGAAAACCGCGTCATCATCGCTGACCAGGTCCTGCCAGGCCGTGACTGCGGCCTGCCATTGATCATCGGTCGGCGCAAACGGGCGACCTTGCACATAATCAATCGTTTTTTGGTCGACCGCCACCATGCCGGCACGCGCACCGGCCTCGATGGCCATGTTGCATAAGGTCATCCGGCCTTCCATGGATAACGCGCGTATCGCCTCGCCACCAAATTCGATCGCATGGCCTGTACCCCCGGCAGTGCCAATTTCACCGATGATCGCGAGGATAATATCTTTTGCGGTCACCGCATCATCGGCCACACCGTCAACCTGGACTAACATGCTGTTGGATTTTTTCAAGATCAAACACTGTGTCGCCAATGCATGCTCAACCTCCGAGGTGCCAATCCCAAACGCCAACGCGCCAAATGCCCCGTGCGTAGAGGTATGCGAATCACCACAGACCACGGTCATGCCCGGTAAGGTTGCGCCCTGCTCGGGTCCAATAACATGCACAATACCCTGACGCACATCATTCATTTTGTATTCGGTAATACCAAACGTCTTACAGTTTTCATCCAGGGTTTCGACCTGTAAGCGCGAGACCGGATCTTCGATACCCTGATCACGGTTCGTGGTCGGCACATTATGATCCGGCGTCGCCAGGTTGGCCTTGACTCGCCAGGGTTTACGGCCGGCTAAGCGTAGGCCTTCGAATGCCTGTGGCGAAGTCACTTCATGAACCAAATGGCGGTCGATATAGATCAAAGAAGTGCCATCACCATTGTCACGCACCTCATGAGCCTGCCATAATTTATCGTATAAGGTCTTGCCAGCCATAACTATTCCTTCCTAGCGTTGCGACGAGCCAAAATCGCTCGTTTTTACTCATATATCTTCACATCGATGGCAAAAGAATACGCCTATTGCTACTATTACTCTAATTCATTATTTTTATATATTCGATTACTTTTTGGAATAGTACGAAACGAGCGAAAAATCAGACTTATGGACATTGCCAACTTACAGGCGTTTATCGCCGTCGCCACCTCGGGTTCATTCTCTGCCGCTTCAGAAAACCTCTTTCTAACCCAACCGGCCATTAGTAAACGCATCGCCAGCCTGGAGGAAGAGCTGGATACCGAGTTATTCGACCGAATTGGTCGACAAATTCAACTGACCGAAGCCGGGCTCGCCTTGTTACCCCGCGCGCAAAAAATTCTGGTTGATATTGAAGATAGTCGACGTGCGATATTAAACCTCTCCGATCATGTCGGCGGCACGTTACGCTTTGCGACCAGTCACCATATCGGTTTGCATCGTCTGCCGCCAGTGCTTCGTCAATATAGTAAAGATTTCCCGGAAGTCGAATTGGATATTCAGTTTATGGATTCAGAAGAGGCCTGTCGCGCAGTCGAACATGGTAAATTAGAAATGGCCATCGTTACTTTACCCTTAACGCCGAGCGAATCATTAGAGCTACAACAAGTCTGGACTGACAAACTCAGCGTGATTATTGGCAAAACCCATCCTCTTTCCAAAAAGAAACGCGTTAGTTTAACCGACCTTGCCGAGCATAAAGCCATTCTTCCGGCACGCGGCACCTTCACCCGGGAAATTATTGAGCAGGCCTTTTTAGAAAAAGGCTTACCCCTTAATATCAGCCTGGCCAGTAATTATCTGGAAACCATAAAGATGTTAGTCAGTGTTGGCTTAGGTTGGACGATCTTGCCCGAAATCATGAAGGGAGCGGATGTCCGCATCGTAAAAGTACCCGGGCTAAATTTAAAAAGAGAACTGGGTATTGTCACCCATGCACGCCGTTCTTTATCGAACGCAGCGAATGAAATGAAAAACTGTCTTGTATAGCTAAAGTTAATCCCGTTTTCAATCTCGAAACGCTTTAACCTTTCAGCTCTTTGGTAAATTTACTTTCAGCAAAATCACAACCAAGCTGGTTAACCAGGATTCTTAGATCCTGTTCCGCATTTTGCAAACAGCTGGTGGCACCCGGTGACGGGGTCATATTGAAAATGATCCCATTGCCAGGATTAATCTTGGCCTCACCCATTAACAGTTTACGGTTTTCTTTATCGATCATCACCGGACGCACACCCCCCACGCGTTTGGCGAAGGTTAAGTCCTGTAATTGTAAACTGGGAACAATTTTTCTGGCGTCTTTTAAAAACAGGCGTTGACGTAGATAAGGCACCTCGAACAAAATATTTTTTAACATATAGTTTCGAATGTCAGATACTTTGAATAAATCCCACATTACCTTCATAACCCCGGCATCCAGACTAAATAAACGCAAAAAGTCAGGGATGGTTTTCCAGTTATGTCGTTCTAGCATCGGTAACATCAGCGCGGTCGGTCCAAAACGAGTTTTACCCCCTAACAATAAATCCGGGTCGCCATGGATCGCGGCAAACGGCAGTTTGTCGTTTTGGATTGTGTAGACCTTGCCGCGCAGAATGTCGGGGGTAAAATAAAAACTACCCGCCATCGGTAAACAGGCAAACTGTTTTCCATAACCCATGCGTTGTGCAAATAATAAACTGTGGCCACCGGCTGAGACCACAACCGTTTTGGCGTTAAGTGTATGTCGATTGGTTTCTAATTCAAAACGACCATCAAGATCCGTAATCTTTTTAACTTTGGTTGCTAACAGTACTTCAATATTTTTATCCGTGCTTTTGGCCTGGGTAACAAACGAATCCGCCAGCGCCTGGAAATTGACCGCACTGTATTCACCGGTTGCGCCGACCGCAGCAATGCGTTCGTTTCGTCCCCAAACCACATTCGGCTCAATACGACTGATGCCATCGGCATCCCATAATCTCATCGCCGGATAATGAGGGCTGAATTCCTGGAAACGTTTCTCCAGTGCATCACACTCCTGTTCACCAACCGCCAAAACCATTTTTGAATATTTATAGAGGATGTGTTCGCAACTGGGTAACTGTTTGGCGTAATTAACAACCATCGCCGCACTGGCTTGCACGCTAAGGGCTTTTTCTAATGAATAATTCGTTTCAATATCACCACAATGTAAAGTCTGGCTGTTGTTGCGACCATGAGAATTTAACGCGGCAATACCATTACATTTCTCGACCAGCGCAATTGATTTAAGATCAGTGTAGCGCGCCAATAGATAGAGTAATGCTGTACCTGAGATACCCCCACCGATGATAACCACATCATGTTGCTTTGCTTCCATTTATATCAATCGCTCCATACTAAATAGAATTCTACAATTTTGTTTATCGGCCTAAGCTAAGATATATATAGCGTATAATTGGGGCAATGTTACGCTGCCCCAATTATTCTAGCCCTTTTCGGGTTTAATGTAGCGAATGGCAAACCAAAGCCCGGCCAGACAAAAGATAACCGCGCCATAAAAGATCCAGGCCCGTCCCAAATAATCCCAGGCAAAA
>CAMYMO010000116.1 GCA_947259425.1 uncultured Ectothiorhodospiraceae bacterium
CGGTCATTCCCACGGTCATTCCCACTGTCATTCCCTTGGAGAAGGGAATCTACCTATGGATTCTTAGCTACAAGGGAATGACGAGAATGATATTTCTAGTCCTTTTCGAGTAGCTTGGCTAGCTGACTGGTTTCTTTGGTTTTGTGGTATACGTGTTCTGCGGCACTATCTACCGTGAAAGGCAATTCAAAGCCACATGAATCTGCGGTGGTTAATACATTGCGAATGAATAAATAGTACGGATCGTTTTCGAGAATGTCTGCTTGAACTGCTTGTGCGTCATCACGCACAGGAAAGTCGATGACTTCACCCATTTTTCCTACCCCTATATCTTTTACTTATTTTATATGAGACATCGGCAGCCGATATTAGTCGCGGCCAAATTACGTCTCTAATTTTATTTTATTTATTGTGTTAAGTTTTTGATCTCTGACATCGGATCATCGTCGTCATCGTCTGTGCCAATTCGACAGACGGTACTTCGACGCTTTGTACATTTTGGATCGGCTTTATCGGCATCCACGCCACGAATGACGGTGATCGCCCAAATACTGGCAATTAGCCATAATGCCGCGCCCAGCGCGACGGTGGCCCAACTAATTCCCTCAAGCTCAGCCGGTCCACCGGCGAATCCATATATGATGCTAATGAGTCCCGCAATCCACATCACGCCGATTGGCGCGGCACAACAGCCTGCACAGCCATATCGACAAACTGCAAAAGGGGGAATTAAACTGGATAACCAAATACGTTTCACTAAGTGCTATACCCGTAAAAAACATCAGGAACTTGATTAGATTAGACCTTAAAGTCAGCCGCAGGTCAAACCAAAGACTTAGACGGGTAGGCGTTCCAGGTGCAATTCTCGTTGAATAAGGTAGTCGGTGACATCCTGAAAGCGTGGTACGGGCACGATTTGGGCAGGGGGTTGGTTGAAGTTGACCGGTTTTGGGGGCTCAATCGACAAGATTTCAACGGTTTCCGGGCTAGAGTGGAAACCAAAATAAGCGGCCGAGTCAAATAGACCATCGAGGGTGTCACGCATCACGAGCTCGAGTGCTTTGTCACCTTTGAGAGGAATTTTTCCGACCAATTTTGCCATTTTGTCTTGGTTTCTGCTCTGTATCGGAGTCGAGATTTTTACTCCTGAGGCAGTAGCGTCCGTTTAGATCAGATCTTGATGGCAGTCTGAAATCAGAATCGAAAAAGTAACAAAATCGAATAACGTGTCGAAATAATCAGCAGCTTAGTCCTTGCTGATCAAGCCATTTTGTGAAGAGGGGAGAACCCTTATATTTTAGTGACTTAAGGTTTGGCGAGGGGTTTGATCACCTGCAACATGTGTTTGAACAGTTTTGGGCCGGCGGCGATGATATTACCGGATTTGAAATAATCAAATCCCCCTTGGAAATCACTCACCATGCCACCGGCTTCTTCGATAATTAAGACACCCGCGGCAATATCCCATGGGTTTAAATCATATTCCCAAAAACCATCGAAACGTCCTGCGGCGACATAGGCTAAATCCAGCGCAGCCGATCCTGCTCGGCGGATACCGGCCGTCTCAGGTATAAACGCTCGTAACATAGAAAGGTAGTCATCCATGATGTCCAAATGTCGATCATGATAGGGCATCCCGGTGCCCAACAAGGCACCATCGAGGCCTTTAATCTGGGTGACGCGAATTCGTTTATTATTTAGTTGGGCGCCCTGGCCGCGGCTGCCGGTAAACATCTCCTGTTTGATAGGATCGTAGATTACCGCCTGATCGAGTTTATTTTTATGGCGCAGGGCAATCGACACCGCATATTGAGGTACGGCACGTAAAAAGTTGGTGGTGCCATCGAGTGGGTCGATGATCCATTCATATTCATTACCACTGTGAGCGCCGCTTTCTTCGGCTAAGATACTGTGATCGGGATAGGCTTTCTGTATGGTTTCGATGATGGCTTGTTCAGCTCGACGATCAACTTCGCTAACATAATCATTCTTTGACTTGGATGTTACCGTTAGGGTATCCAATTGATCGCAGGAACGCGCGATAATATCGCCAGCTTTACGCGCAGCACGAACCGCAATATTTAACATTGGATGCATAAACAAACCTCAACAAATTAAAAAAGAACAAGCTATGGCAGCGGAGGCGCATTCTAGCAGCCTTGCCAAAGAAGTAAAACAAAGGCCTAACTTAGACTGCTAAAGTCAAACGCGGGCAGTAAGTGAAATAAGAAATCGGTGAAATAAGGAATCGGCATTTTGAGTTATGAAAACATACGTGTGGTGATGATTGGCACCACCCACCCTGGCAATATCGGTGCGGCAGCACGGGCCATGAAAAACATGCATTTATCCGATCTGGTACTGGTCGCACCCCAAACTAAATTCCCGTGCGGCAAGGCACGGGCGAGGGCATCTGGCGCCATCGATGTGCTTGAAAATACCCGGGTCGTGGATGATCTTGCGAGCGCGATCGATGATTGCACCCTGGTTGCGGGCGCCAGTGCCCGTTTGCGTGCGATACCCTGGCCAGTGAAAGACGCCCGTGATTGTGCAGAGGAAATGGTGGTGGCTTCGAATGAATCGAAAGTCGCACTGGTGTTTGGGCGTGAGCGTTCAGGGTTAACGAATGAAGAACTCGAGCGATGTAACCGCCTGGTCCATATTCCTGCAAACGAGGCCTACAGTTCATTGAATATTGCCGCTGCCGTGCAGGTCTTGAGCTATGAAGTGCATATGGCAATGCGAGACAAAGAAAAACTAAAACTGCATGTGGCTAATGATTATCCGATGTCCACTGCAGAAGAAATGGAAGGGCTTTACCAACATTTCGAGCAGGCTTTACAAACGATTGGTTTTTTAAACCCAGAAAACCCGCGTCAGCTGATGCGCCGATTGCGCAAGTTATTTAATCGTGCCCAGCTGGATAAGATGGAAATGAACATCTTGCGCGGAATCCTGGCCGCGGCCGAATCACCGAAAAAACCCCGCGAAAAAAACGATTGAAATAAACACGTTACGACTCTATTGTGGTGAGATGGTTAAATTAAGATTCCTCGAGGATATCGATTGCGTATTTGAACGCGATCCAGCCGCGCGTAATCGGTTTGAGGTTTTAACAACGTATCCTGGGGTCCATGCGATACTTATTCACCGCTTAAGTCATCGATTCTGGCGCTGGCGATTAAAGTGGTTGGCGCGTTGGCTATCTGCGATAGCACGCTGGGTAACCGGTATTGAAGTGCATCCGGGGGTGACGATTGGTCGGCGATTCTTTATTGATCATGGCATGGGCGTTGTGATTGGCGAAACGGCTCAGATAGGCGACGATTGCACGCTTTACCATGGTGTGACACTTGGTGGCACCACCTGGAATAAAGGTAAACGTCATCCCACCCTGGAAAATAATGTGGTCGTTGGTGCCGGAGCAAAGGTGCTAGGCCCGATTACCCTCGGCTCAGGCGCCCGAGTTGGATCCAATGCCGTGGTGGTCAAAGATGTGCCGGCCAACTGCACCGTGGTTGGTGTTCCGGGCCGAAATGCCACTAAAAGGGTCGCCAAAGAAGGTCATGAACGCCGCGCTGCCTTTGCTGAGAAGATTGGATTTGATGCCTATGGAACCAGCCAGGACATGCCCGATCCCGTCGCAAATGCGATAGATGCCTTGCTAGACCATGTTCACGCGATGGATCTGCAAATGCAGAATATGGGTCAGTCAGTCAAATCATTAGGAATGGAGATGGATGTGGTCAAATTGCCTGATTTAGGGCCGTGTGACATCTCTAATAGTTCGGCAGAGTCTCCTGAAGAACATTTAGGCGATCCCCAAAAAGAAGAAAAATCCGAAGAAAAACAATAAGGTAGACTAAGAGGGGTTGAAAAAACAGATGTTCGCCTATACTTGACTAAAATACTAGGTTATGTATACTTCGTATCCCGAACCATCGGTATT
>CAMYMO010000117.1 GCA_947259425.1 uncultured Ectothiorhodospiraceae bacterium
TCTTCACCTGGATCTCTAGCTCCATTAAAATTACTATCTATGTACGGCTCACCAATGTCATCCGTCCCAGAAAATCCGTCGCCTGCATCAAAATAACCATTGGCATTATTATCGGTAAAGGTTTCCTGACCAGCAACGGCTGCAGTTACTGTCACCCAGCCACGGCGTTGATTAACCGATCCATCAGTTGCAATGTTAAGACCATATGTCGTATTAATACGATCAATTTCGGCGATTTCTGCTGCTGTTATGTCATTATTAGCAAGTACCGGCCTGGGATTCTGGGTACGGAAAGTTACGGTTGTCTCACCGATATCATCGGTAAAGTTGCTCGTGTCAATTGTACCCGACTCTGCTTTGAAGGATACGGGTGTTCCCTGCAAAACATTATAGTTACCAAAACGATCACCAAGTAACACAGTAACGTCAGTTGTTACATTATCCAGCACCATACCCGGTAGGTTAATTTGATCTCTTGATAAGGACAAATGAGCGGTATCTGCCACACCGCCACCAATAGAAATCTTGGATGACTCTGCATTAATCGAGGTTGCATTAACTGTTGCATTTACGATAATGACGCCCGCGACCGTCCCGGATGTTAAACCAATAGCAACTTCACCATCGCCGCCGCCGGTTTGGGCAGATGCCTGGGTCGGCGTGGTGTCATCAGGCCCGATGTATTCATTGCCGTTCAGTGTATTGATGACAAAATTGACCGTGACGCCATCTCTGACTGCATCTCCATTGGAATCTGTTACCGTAAAGATCAGGTTCGAATTAGTTGTCTGGCCGCTACCCTGCAACCCGATGACTTGGGGTGTCGCGTTGGTAAATGCAATCGTATCCGGTGGATTTTGATTTTGTGGTGGAGTTGGGTTTGGATTTGGATTATCGGGATCAATAGGGTCTGAATCTCCGCCACCACAGGCTGCAAGCGACATGAGCATCAATCCGGATATTATTGCAAAAATAAAATTTTTCATCGTTATTTCCCCCATTACTATAAATTTATGGTCACACACCGCTTGTATACCTTAACCAGATCGATCATTAAGGTTTAAGCATTTATTCTCAGGGATTGATGTACAGCTAATTGGCAGTATGTCGTTCCCTGACAAAGTTTAAAATTTTTTTAAAAATTAACGTCTATTTTATTTTTAATTACGATAACCCAACTTTTATAGGCTGATATTATCAGAATAAAAAATTTATAGGAAGACTTAGTCCTGACTAGCTTTCTGAAGTTACCGTAGCGTAGCGAAGGGGGTACTGCCCGAAATTGCGCAGGGATTCAAAGCAGTAGACCGGAGCGAAGCGTTCTAAGCAGTAGACCGGAGCGAAGCGTAGGAAATACTGGGCGAACGGCGTAGCCGTTCAAGCCAGTACGAACCAGCATAATTAAGTACCGTGCCGTCAACTAATAAACGATTCAAATACCCAATACGACTTATAATTAAGATGGTGCCCGGGGCCGGAGTC
Source organism: uncultured Ectothiorhodospiraceae bacterium (assembly GCA_947259425.1). Classification (GTDB taxonomy): domain Bacteria; phylum Pseudomonadota; class Gammaproteobacteria; order UBA6429; family Thiohalophilaceae; genus SZUA-24. The sequence continues at coordinate 1,483 of CAMYMO010000117.1, forward strand.
GAACCGGCACGGTGTTGCCACCGAGGGATTTTCTTACCCACTACAACTTTAGTTGCAACGTACTTAAAACGCTTTTGGGGCCTGGACTTTCTCTTTACCTTATCCCAAACTGCAATGCAGGCTGGAACTTAGGCAGGCGCCGTCAAGTCTCTACACTTTCAATGACTCTCAGAGCCAAAGCTTAGCTCGGGATTGCCACCACCATTACGTGCTGAGGTTTCCCCGAATTTGACGCCATTCACACCGACTGTTTCCAAGTTGGGTGCTCAATTTTTTAAGTCCCTTGCGTCTACCAATTTCGCCACCCGGGCGGGATGACTAAGACCGAAGTCTATAATATCCAGTAATCAGATACGACATCTGGCCACCAAATGTGGAGGCTGGGCCCGGAGTCGAACCGAGGTACACGGATTTGCAATCCGGTGCATAGCCACTCTGCCACCCAGCCATTTCGTTTCAAGGCTCAGTGAAAGTCTATTGGCTTACTGAGCAGGTTCCAGAGCGCCTGTGACAGGCTCTGAACTACCTTCATTCACCAGACAATCTAAAACATTCAGGCATTAACCACCTGATTTCAAACGATTACTGGCCGTCAAAAACGGGCGCCATTCTACCCTATATTGCCCCCTGGTTGGCAAGCAATATATAAGGCGAAGCTCAATGATGGTGATTAAGCTTAGAATGACCGTTCGTGAAGAAATTGGAGCGGGAAACGAGACTCGAACTCGCGACCCCAACCTTGGCAAGGTTGTGCTCTACCAACTGAGCTATTCCCGCGTGGAAGGCGTATTGTAATGAGGACGCGTCCAGAGTCAAGGTCTATGCTTGAAAACACTAAGGTTTTTCATTGCTTGATATGCTTGGCCAGGCGGCGAGCAAATAGACCGCCATCGACCAAAGCGTCAGTACGACGGAAATATATAACAAAATATAGCCTACTACGGTGGGTTCAAAGCTACCAATCGGTTCATCGTATAACAAAAAGCAAATGGCCCCGAGCTGGCTTGCGGTTTTAAGCTTGCCGATAAATTGCACTTTCACCTTTGCCTGCGCCCCCAGGTTAGCCATCCACTCGCGCAGTGCCGAAATGGCCAGTTCACGGCCTACGATAACCAATGCCGGTAGCACCATAAACCAGGCGGGGTATTTAGAGACCAGTAATATCATCGCGGTCGTCACCATGAGTTTATCGGCGACGGGATCTAAAAATGCGCCAAACGCGGACTCTTGTTGCAGTCGTCTTGCCAAAAAACCATCAACCCAGTCACTGACGCTGGCCAGAATAAATAAAGATACCAGTACATAATGTTGATATGGGTAGTCCTGGATAATGAACGCGAGCACAAATATCGGTATTAACACGATACGGAATAACGTGATCAGATTGGGAATAGTCAGTGGGATACCTATCATGCGCTTATTTTAAGAGTCCGGATGAAAACGTTCATATATTTTTTTTGCCAACTGCTTACTAATTCCCGGGACCCGTATTAAATCATCAATGCCCGCCTTAGCGACTTCACGTAATCCACCAAACTGGGTCAACAAGGTTTGCCGGCGTTTAGGCCCCAGGCCTTCAATATCTTCCAGCTCAGATCGAGATCGAGCTTTTTTGCGCTGATTTCGGTGCCCGCTAATCGCAAAACGGTGCGCTTCATCCCGTATTTGCTGTATCAGGTGTAATGCAGGGGAATCAGCTGGCAGTATAAACTCCGTATCTTCATCGGACAAGCAACCTGCCACGATAAGGTTTTCCATGCCTGGCTTGCGTGATGGACCTTTGGCAACACCGACCAGCAGGATTCCGCTTAACTGTAATTCTTCAACCACCTGCTTCGCTCGACTCAGCTGGCCCTTGCCACCATCGATGAATAAGATATCCGGCAGCTTGATCTCTTCATCCTGTTTTTTTCGATAGCGCCGCATCAGAGCCTGTTCCATCGCGGCATAATCATCACCCGGCGTGATATTTTTAATGTTATAGCGGCGATAATCTGATTTGTTCGGGCCCTCGTGATTAAAGACGACACAGGAGGCAACCGTCGCCTCCCCCATTGAATGACTGATATCAAAACATTCCAACCTGGCCGGTATTTCATCCAGATTAAAGGCTTCTTGTAATTTTTCAAATCGAGACAATAGCGAGGCATGGGTGGCAATTCGAGACGCCACGGCAAGTTGTGCATTTTGTTTCGCCATCTTCAACCATTTTGAGCGAGCGCCACGCACGTTATATTTGATCGCGATGTTTTTGTTATTTTGTTCGGAAAGTACTTTTTCGAGAATTTCGATATCGTCGATTTCATTCGCAATTAAAATTGTCGTCGGAAAATCAGCTAAACGACTCAAATTTGATTCCAGATAATACTGAGCGATAAAGGCGTTAATTAGGTCTGACTCATTTTGTCCGCTAATTTTTTTCGGATAATAGGCCTTATTACCCAGGTTATGGCCGTTTCGTATTTTA
>CAMYMO010000118.1 GCA_947259425.1 uncultured Ectothiorhodospiraceae bacterium
TGGATCTAATAGTACGGTGTACTCACGTAACATCCGTCCACTCTTCCAGTTCATTTCGAGCAGGAAGTTTAAAAAAGGTTCGCGAATGGATTCCTGGGTGCGAAGGTTGATGTAGTATTTACCGCCGCGCTTTACGACATTAAATTTTATCTTGGCGAGCAGCACAGAACGATCAACACCGGCTCGCATAAAGGCCTCTTTCGATGCCAGCTTAACTTCGAGCACTTTAATGTCGTCCGGGGTAGCCGAGAGTAATTCAATTTCGGCAACAAGCGGCTCATTCAAAGCCGACTTCATATTTATATTTCCAAACCCTAACGCATTAACCGTTATGGGTAATGAAAAAAACCACGCCACTAGGAAACCCGTAGCGACTTTTGCTGGTAATCGTAACCTTTCTAGCATTTTTGCGTCTCCCACACGCAACCCAAAAAATACCAAAATATCTTGTAGTTCATGGGTTTGGGCAATAAAACCTCGAAAAATCTTTATAAGTTTTGTGTAACTATAGCTTATAAATAGCTTTTTACCAAAATTTCACCGATTTGAACACCATTAATTGCAGCGCCCTGGTGAATATTGTCGGCTACCGCCCAAAGATTAATTCCATTCTGCCAGGTTGAGTCTTGTCTCACACAGCCGAGAAAAACCCCTTTTTGGTTAACGGCATCCGACACTGAATCAGGTCGATTCGCTTGTCGACCCGTAAAGTGTAGATCGCTTGCGCTAGCAAGCAAATTCGTTACCTCAGCGACCTCGGTGTCCTGACTAAATTCAAGCTGTAAAGTCATGGAATGTCCATAAAAAACCGGGACTTGGGTCAAAGAAACGTTCAATAATAATGCCTTGTCGTGCATCACCTTGCCCAACTCTTCCTGCAGCTCCGCTGCAAGCCGGTTCTCCTTATCCGCATGACTTGCATGCGGTAAAACATTAAACGCAATCTGCGCCGAAAAGTGTTCCTTCTTAATCGGCTTTAGATTAAACAACGCAATGCTTTGTTGCGATAACTCGTCGATTCCGCGACGACCGACTTCTGAGACCGCCCGCAATAACGTCGCATTAATTCGTTCAACCACACCCAACTTTTTCAACGGTGCCAAAATCTGAGCCAGGTGCACAATCGAACTGTCCGGGCTCGCGACTATTTTACTGTCACCTTCTTGCAAATCTTGTTCATTAACACCACATACAATTAACGGCACGTCATCATTAAGTCTTGAACTCGTCGAAAAATCGATGCAATAACAGCCCGCCTTGACGGCCATCGGTAAATATTGATCTACAACGTCTGCCGGAACACAAAAAAAACATAATTGAACCTGGTTAAAGTCAAAAGCAGATAAAGGCTGAACACTTAATTGGCGTTTGCCAAAGTTAACATGTTCAGCCGCACTATTTTCGCTTGCAACGGCATACAACTGACCGACGTTGATATCTGCATCGCTAAGATGTTCAAGCACCGCATTGCCAACGAGACCGGTTGCCCCGATCACGGCAACGTCGATCGTTGGTCCACTCTTTGTGTCGCTCATAGCTTTAACCTTGTTTAATCGTGCTTGATTTATTGTGCTTGATTTATTGTGAAAGTAAAATACGCAATGTGCGACGCAAGGGTTCTGCGGCACCCCAGAGTAGTTGATCGCCTACGGTGAACGCCGATAAGTATTCCGGTCCCATACTCAGTTTTCTTAAACGACCGACCGGCACGGTTAAGGTACCGGTTACTGCCGCTGGGGTCAGATCGCGCATGGTTAATTCACGATCATTCGGTACAACCTTCACCCAATCATTTGCCTCAGCCATGATTTGACTGATCTCATCCACAGCAACATCTTTTTTCAGCTTGATGGTTAACGCCTGAGAATGACAACGCATCGCGCCGACACGCACACACAGACCATCAATTGGAACCGGGTTATCACTGCGGCCTAGTATCTTATTGGTTTCAACCTGCGCCTTCCATTCTTCTTTGCTTTGACCGGAGTCTAAAGCCACGTCGATCCACGGAATCAAACTTGCCGCTAACGGTACTGGCCAATGTTCGGTTGGGTATTGATCACTGCGAATAAAGTCCGTTATCTGTTTATCAATATTTAAAATCGCACTCGCCGGATCATTAAGTAAAGATTTAACATCGTTATGGATCAAACCCATTTGTTTAATGAGCTCGCGCATATTTTGCGCGCCCGCGCCGGATGCCGCCTGATACGTCATCGGCGTCACCCATTCGATTAGATCTTTTTCAAATAAACCACCAATCGCCATTAACATTAAACTGACCGTACAATTACCACCGACATAGGTTTTAATGCCTTTACTGATGCCGTCCTTAATCACATTTAGATTGACCGGATCCAGAACAATAATACTTTCATCAACCATGCGCAGACTTGAGGCGGCATCAATCCAGTAACCCTGCCAACCAGCCTCTCGTAATTGTGGATAGACCTCTTTTGTATAACTGCCACCCTGACAGGTGATAATGATATCCATCGCCTTGAGTTCGTCGATGTTTTTAGCATCTTTTAATGCCGGCACCGCTTTGCCAACATCAGGACCGGCCTGACCGGTTTGTGAGGTCGTGAAAAAGATAGGCTCGATGACATCAAAGTCTTTTTCTTCTCGCATGCGTTGCATCAGTACTGAACCGACCATACCGCGCCAACCAATTAGTCCTACCCGTTTCATATCTCACCTCTGTTACAAATTTTTAAACTGCAATATTCGATTAAAAAATTTCTTTCGACTCATTAATGTCATCTTGAATGGAACAAAGCAACAGGATGACAAAATACGGAGTTATAATTTATCGATAACCGCCGCACCCATTTCCGTGGTGCTGACCTTTTGCATACCATCACTATAAATATCAGCCGTTCGCAAACCATCATCTAACACATCACTGACGGCCTGTTCGATTTTATCAGCCAGTTCACTCTCATCAAGCGAATAACGCAGCATCATCGCAACTGATAACAACGTGGCCAATGGGTTGGCAATGTTTTGTCCCGCGATATCCGGCGCCGATCCATGTATCGGTTCATACATACCCTGGCCGCTCTCATTTAATGAAGCGGAAGGCAACATACCAATCGAACCGGTCAGCATCGCCGCCGCATCAGACAGGATGTCACCAAACATATTGGTCGTGACCATCACATCAAATTGTTTCGGGTCGCGAACCAATTGCATGGCGGCATTATCAACGTACATATGACTTAATTCGATATCCTGATTTCTCTCATGCAAACCCATTACGGTGTTACGCCAAAGCTCGGTACATTCAAGCACGTTGGCTTTATCCACCGAACAAACTCGACTGTCTCGTTTACGCGCGATATCGAAGGCGACATTTGCGATACGTTGTATTTCCGATTCTTTATAAACCAGGGTGTTAAAGCCTTCCTGTTCACCATTTTCAAGTTCACGAATACCACGTGGTTGACCAAAATAAATACCACCGGTTAATTCACGAACGATCATGATATCCAGTCCGGCGACCACTTCTGGTTTTAAGGTCGAGGCATCGGCTAGTTGGGGATATAAAATCGCAGGACGCAAATTGGCAAACAAACCCAAACCCGCTCGTAGGCCTAATAATCCTTTCTCAGGACGAACCGCAATATCAAGCTCTTCCCATTGATAGCCACCGACTGCACCCAGTAAAACCGCATCCGCCTGTTTCGCCAGTTCTAACGTTTCTTTCGGTAAGGGTTTACCTGTTGCATCATAGGCGGTACCACCAATGAGTGCCTCTTCGGTTTCAACCTGCAGATCATAATGGGTTTGCAGATGTTTAATTAACTTTACCGCTTCACCAATAATTTCCTGGCCGATGCCATCACCCGGCAAAATAAGTATTTTTTTGGTCATGATTGATTCCTGAACTTGATCAAATTTATTTTTGAATTAAAAAGATTGCC